>CAXTNS010000041.1:0-4501 GCA_964245465.1 uncultured Thermoanaerobaculia bacterium | reverse complement strand
TCCGTCTCCCAGCCGCGGTCGGTCGGGAATTCGCCGACGGCGTCACCGCCGCGCGCCAGCAGTTCCCAGAGTCCTTGCGGCGATTCGACACCGCCGGCGAAGCGGCAGCTCATGCCGACGATGGCGATCTCCGTGCCCCGCGCCAATGCGCCGCGTCTCAGCTCGGCCCGCAGGCGACCGGGCTCTCCCGTCCGGGCCTCCCCTTCGGAGCTCAGATGGCGGGCCAGCGAAGCGACGGTGGGGAACTGGAACAGCTCCACCATGGTGAGGTCCGGCAGGGTCTGGCGCAGCCTGTGGTGGACCTGGACCATGAGCAGCGAGTGGCCGCCGAGATCAAAGAAGTTATCGTGGACCCCCACGCGCTCCAAGCCCAGCACGGAGCGCCAAGCCTCGGAGATGACGGCCTCAAGGCGGCCCTTCGGGGCGGTGAACGGCGCCGCGGTCTCTCTCCTCTCCGCTTCCGGTTTGGGCAGAGATTTGCGGTCCACCTTGCCGTTGGGCAGCAGGGGGAGCTCCGGCAGGGGCACGAAGGCCGAGGGGACCATGTACTCGGGAAGCTTCGCCCGCAGATGGCGGCGCAGCTCGCCGCTCTCTGGTCTCTCCCCCTCAAGGCCCACCACGTAGGCGGTCAGCCGCTGGTCGCCTGGAGCGTCTTCACGCACGGTGACGACGGCCGCGCGAACCCCGGGGTGCTGCTCCAGGGCGGCCTCGATCTCGCCCAGCTCGATCCGGTAGCCGCGGACCTTGACCTGGTGGTCGATGCGGCCCAGGAACTCCAGCTCGCCCCCCTGGCGGTCATTCCTCCACCGCGCGAGATCCCCCGTCCGGTACAGGCGCGCTCCGGAGTCCATGGAGAAAGGATCGGGGTTGAACCGCTCCGCCGTCAGCTCCGGCCGGCGCCAGTAGCCGCGGGCGAGGCCGGCGCCGCCGATCAGCAGCTCGCCGGGAACGCCGATGGGGGTGGGACGGAAATTCGCGTCCACGACGTAGATCGCCGTGTTGGCGATCGGCCGGCCGATGGAGACCGGCGCCGTGCCCTCCCCCGCTGCCGGTCCGACGAGGCGGGTGGCGGACCAGATGGTGGTCTCCGTAGGGCCGTACAGGTTCCACAGCGAGCCGGCCCGGGAGGCGATCTCCCCCGCCAGCTTCGGAGGCAGGGCCTCGCCGCCGCAGAGGGCCTTGAGACCGCCGCCGCCCTGCCATCCGGAATCCAGCAGCAGCCGCCAGGTGGAGGGCGTGGCCTGGAGCACGGTCGCCTCCGCGAGGCGGGCGAGCAGGCGCGGACCGTCCGCGGCCAGGGCGCGGCTGGCGATCTCGACCTCGGCGCCGGCCAGGAGGGGCAGGTACAGCTCCAGGCCCGCGATGTCGAAGGAGAGCGAGGTGACGGCGAGCAGGCGGTCGGAGGCGTCCAGGCCGGGCCGCTCGCGCATGGCCTCCAGGAAGTTGACCAGGGCGCCGTGGGAGATCTGCCCGCCCTTGTGCCGGCCGGTGGAGCCCGAGGTGTAGAGAATGTAGGCGAGCGATTCCGGCCCCGTGGGCACACCGGGGTCCGCCGCGCTCTCGCCAGAGACATCCTCCCGGTCGAGGTGGACGGCGTGGGCCGCGCTCGGAAGGACCGAGCCTGACTCCGTGAGCACCACGGGCGCGCCCGAGTCCTCCAGCATGTAGGCCAGGCGCTCGCGCGGATAGGCCGGGTCGAGGGGCACGTAGGCGCCGCCGGCCTTCCAAACGGCCAGCAGGGCCACCGGCAGGGCCAGCGAGCGGTCGAGATGGATGCCGACCGGCACCTCCGGCCCCACGCCGAGCGCGATCAGCCGGTGGGCCAGGCGGTTGGCGCGGGCATTCAGCTCGCCATAGGAGAGCGTCTCGCCGTCGCAGGTCACGGCCGTGGCCCCGGAGCTCCGGGCGGCGATCAGGACGTGCACCGGGCGACCCAGATCGAATCCTCGGGCCGTGTCGTTCCAATCAAGGAGGAGCTGCCTTTCCTCTGCGGCGGACAGCATAGGGAGATCGGAGGCGCGCTCTCCGGGATCGCCAGCGGCGGCGTCCAGCAGGCGCGTCCAATGCCCCACCATGCGGCGCACCGTGGCCTCGTCGAACAGGTCGGTGTTGTACTCCAGGGTGCCGGCGATGCCGGAGGGGCTGTCCGCCAGGAAGAACGTCCACTCGTAGCGCGAGGCGCCGATGTCCGCTTCGAGTGGGGTGAGGGTGAGCCCGGGCGCGGCGGCCTGCGGGGCCGGGGCGGCGGCCGGCTCCAGGCTCAGCATCACCTGGAAGATGGGGCTGCGGGCGAGGTCACGCCGGGGCTTCAGATCCTCCACCAGCTTTTCGAACGGGACGTCCTGGTGGGCGTAGGCGCCGGCCGTGGTCTCGCGCACGCGCTCCAGCAGCCCGGCGAACGTGGGGTCGCCCGAGACGTCCTGACGGAGGGCGAGATTGTTGAGGAAGAGCCCGATCAGGCCCTCCAGCTCCGTCCGGCCGCGGCCCGCCACGGGCGTCCCCACGATCAGGTCCGCCTGCCGGGTGTAGCGGTGGAGCAGCGTGTAGAACGCCCCCAGCAGGACCATGAACGGGGTGGCGCCGCGGCTCCGGGCGAGAGCGCGCAGGCGCTCCGTCAACCCGGCCGGCAGAGCAACCGGCAGCTTGGCGCCGCGGAACGTCTGGACGGCCGGCCGGGGATGGTCGAGCGGCAGCTCCAGCACGGGCAGCTCGCCACCCAGCCGCTCGCGCCACCAGGCGGTCTGGGCGTCCAGGCTCGTTCCCGTCCGTTGCCAGACGGCGTAGTCGGCGTACTGGAGGGGCAGCGGCGGCAGGGACAGGCCGCCGTAGAGGGCGGCCAGCTCGCGGACGAAGACGCCCATGGACCAGCCGTCCGAGACGACGTGGTGCATGGTGAGCAGCACCACATGGTCCTCGGGAGCGAGCCGGAGGAGCTGGAGGCGCCACAGCGGCCCGCGTTCCAGGTCGAACGGCCGGCGCACCTCCTCGCGGGTCCGGCGCCGGGCCTCCTCCAGGGATTCGATCGCGGTCACCGGCAGGGAGAACGGACCCGGAGGCGCGATGACCTGGACGGGCTGATCACCCGCCATCCGGAACGTGGTGCGCAGGATCTCGTGGCGCCGGACGATCTCCTCCACGGCCCTTTCCAGGGCCTCCGGCGAGAGCGGCCCCTCGAAACGCACGGCGAGCGGCATGTTGGAGCCGGCTCCCGCGGGATCGAGCTGGTGCAGGAACCAGAGGCGCTGCTGGCCGAAGGACAGGGGCAGGTCGCCCTCGCGCGGCGCGGGCCGGATGGGCGCTGTGCCCGCAGTTGCCAGGCGGGGGGCGAGATCCGCGATCGTGGGCGACTCGAAGAAGGCGTCGATCGGCACCTCCGCGCCCAAGCGGTCGCGGATGCGCGAGACGAGCTGGGTAGCCATCAGCGAGTGCCCGCCCAGCTCGAAGAAGCCGTCGTGGATGCCGACGCGGTCGATCCCCAGCATCTCCTGCCAGATGCCGGCGAGAGCCCGCTCGACCTCGTCGCGAGGGGCTACGTAGGCCGTCTCCAACTCGGGGCGAGAATCGCTGACGGAGGCTGGGAGAGGCTCCAGCTCCTGCACCTCTCGTTCTGGCTGGCGGCCGGCCGGCCCGGTCCGTCGCCGCGCCTCGATCCAGTACCGGCGGCGCTCGAACGGGTGGGCCGGCAGAGGAACCCGAAGGCGCCGTTCGCCAGCATGGAAGCCAGCCCAGTCCACCCGGGCCCCGGCCAGCCACAGCCGGCCCAGCGCCGTGAGCAGGAACGCCTCGTCCGGCGGCGCGTCCTTGGGGTGGCGCATGGACTGCACCACCGGCCGGGACGGGAGATGCTGCTTGACCAGAGTGCCCAGGGTGCGCCCGGGTCCAACTTCCAGCAGGGCGAGGTCCGGGTCCCGCAGCAACTCGGTCAGGCCCGCCGAGAAGCGGACGGTGCCGCGCAGGTGCCGGACCCAGTATTCGGGATCCGTCGCCTCCTCCGCCGTGATCCAGGTTCCGGTGACGTTGGACAGATAGGGACGCTGGGGCGGGTTCAGCCGGACCTTGCGCACCTCGGCGCGGAACGGTTCCAGCACCGGGTCCATCATCGACGAGTGGAAGGCGTGGGACGTGTGGAGCCGGCGGGCCTCGGCGAGAGAGGCCGCCAGCGAATCGATCGCCGCGGCTGGTCCCGAGACCACGCAGAGGGAAGGAGCGTTGACGGCGGCCAGGGACAGCTCCGTTCCGAGCCTCCCCGCGACATCTTCCTCGGGCAGGGGGACGCTCAGCATGGCCCCCTCGGGAAGCGCCTGCATCAGGCGCCCACGGGCCGCCACCAGGGCCAGGGCGTCCTCAAGCGACAGGACACCCGCGAGGCAGGCCGCCACGTACTCGCCGATCGAGTGGCCGATCATGGCCCTGGGCTCGATCCCCCAGGACGTCCACAGCCGGGCGAGCGCGTACTCGATCACGAAGAGCGCCGGCTGGGTGTGGACGGTCTGTTCCAGCC
>CAXTNS010000040.1:17793-19862 GCA_964245465.1 uncultured Thermoanaerobaculia bacterium | reverse complement strand
TTCTTGGTGCGGGTGAAGATCAGCACCGCCTCCGTGGGCTCGGTCTCCAGGATGCGGGTGAGGGCGTCCAGCTTCTGCTGCGGTGAAACGTTGAGGTACCGCTGCTCGATGGCGGGCACCGTCAGCGTCTTGTGCTCGATCTCGATGGAGACGGGGTCTTTCAGATGCCGCTCGGCGATGCGCCGGATCTCCCGGGGCAGGGTCGCCGAGAAGAGCGCCGTCTGCCGTCCGGCCGGAGCCTGGGAGAGGATCCACTCCACGTCCTCGATGAAGCCCATGCGGAGCATCTCGTCCGCCTCGTCGAGCACCACCACGCGCACGGCGTCCAGCCGCATCGAGCCCCGCCGCAGGTGGTCCATGATCCGGCCCGGCGTGCCCACCACCACGTGGACTCCGCGGTCCAGCCGCTTTAACTGGAGCTGAATGGGCTGGCCGCCATAGACCGGCAGCACCCCCACCCGTCCGCTGTATTTCGAATAGGTGTGGATCGCCTCCGCCACCTGGATCGCGAGCTCCCGGGTGGGCGCGAGCACCAGGGCCTGCACGTCCGGAACGGCCAGATCGATCTTTTCCAGGATGGGGATCGCGAACGCCGCCGTCTTGCCCGTGCCCGTCTGCGCCTGACCGATGAGGTCCTGCCCGGCGAGCATCACCGGGATCGTCCGCTCCTGGATCGGCGTCGGCGCCTCGTACCCCACCTCGCCGAGCGCCCTCAGGATGGGCTCCGAAAGCCCCAGCCCGGCAAACGTGACCGCTCCGTCATCTCCTTGGGTTTCTTCTTCTTGCGCCATGGCTCCCCTCCCAGATCCGCCACTCTATACGCAATGCAAGAGGTTGGCCGGGAGGCGTCGTCCCATTGCTTTGGAAGCAAGGACACCAGGGACGCCAAGGATCTCAAGGACGGGCAACACGTCATTCACTGCGCGTCCTTGCTGTCCTTGTTTCCAAAGCCGCTCGCCGCAAGTTAGCGCTTATGGGGCCAAAGGGTGAGGGCTCACGAAGGCAGGCTCCTCGGCACGCTGGCCGCGTGCTCCCTGACATACTCCCGGACGCGCTCACGCCACTCCTCCGGCCCCTCGATGTGCTTCGCGACCTCCCGGGCGACCTGAACCCATTCCACCGCGACCTCTACCCGGCGGGAGGATTCCCGGCTCACCGCTTGGCAGACCCTTTCCAGGAAGGCCCAGCTCTGGCAGTCCTTGACCACCTGGACCACCACCAGCCTCTCCTCCTGCGAGAGCGCCTCCAACTCCCGGAAAAGCTCGTGGACCCGTTGGCGTTCCTCAACTCCTGGAACGCCGTCCGGCAGGTGCATCCCCAGCATCTGCAGGTAGGCGGCCTTCATCAGGGAGCCGACCACCGCTTCCAGCCCCTCCACGATGTCCCGGATGGTCTCGCCTTGCCGGAAGCGGGGATCGCGTAGCGCTTGGAACAGGCGGAGGATGATCTCCGCGTCCGCCGCGGTCAGCCCGATGCCCGCCGCCAGCCGTTCCAAGTGGTCCTGGCCCGGCAGGACCTTGCCCAACTCGACCTGGGCGATGAATGAGGGATCTACGCCGAGCTCCTCCGCGATCTGCCCCTGGGTCTTGCCGGAAAGGGCCCGGAGCAGTCGCGCAATCACGTGCTCCTGTTCCATGAGATCTCCTCTTACTGAGAAAAGTGGCGACTTTTCGCACCAAAACCGGGGGCCAGCACCTAGGATTGCGGTACGCGGTCCCCACGGGCCAGGGAGGTCCGCGGCTGGTGCCGCGTGGAGACCTCCCCTATGCGACGCAGTTTCATGGCTATGGCCCTCGCTGCCTCCCTCGTGTCCACCGCTCCCTCGGGCCTCTTCGACCCGCTCTGGGCGTTCCTCTCCTCGCTCTGGGAAACCAAGGCCGGCTGCGAGATGGACCCTCATGGCCGGTGCCTGCCGGCTCCCAAGATCGGCTGCGAGTTGGACCCCAACGGCCGGTGCCTCCCGGCGCCACAGCCGACTTCTGACATCGGCTGCGGGTTGGACCCCGACGGTCGGTGTAATCCCGGTTCATGATTCGGTAAATCGGAGGCCCTGGTCATAGCGAGCTCGG
>CAXTNS010000040.1:7592-17783 GCA_964245465.1 uncultured Thermoanaerobaculia bacterium | reverse complement strand
GACGCGACGAGCCAGATCAGCCGTGGCCTCTTCGCGCTCGGCCGCCTCCTGGAAGAGCCGCAGGGCGGCCAGGGCCTCCCGGTGGACTCCTTTGGAATTGAGGACCAGCGCCAGCTCTCGCGCCAGCACCTTGACCTCGGCCATCCGTTCCTCGTCCAGCAGCAATGCGGCTTCCTCTAGCAGAGCTAGAGCGGCATCGGTCGTCAGCCCTCGCCGCCCCAACTCCCGACGGGCCTCCCCCAGAAGCCTCCGGGCTTCCCGAGGGCGTCCCAATCCGGCCGTGATGCGTCCTTCCAGCCAAGTCATACGAACCAGATCGATCTCGTCTCCCAACTCAACGGCGAGCTCACGCATCGGCGGCACCAACTCAGCAGCATCCCTGAAGCGACCGACATGACAGAAGTTGACGGCGAGATTGAAGTGAAGAAGGTTCTCCAATCGTGGGTCGGATTTCTGATCCATCAGGGGAACGGCCCGTAGCAGGGTCTCGAGGGCGCGTCCATATTCACCCATGACTTCCAGGGTGAATCCCATCTTGATCAAAGCCCGTTCAGGGCACCGCCCCACGATCGCCGCCTGATCAAGGAGGGAGAGGGCCTCATCGAGTCGGCGTTGATCCCGGCGCAACGAAGCCTCCAGGTCGAGCAGCCGCCCAGGGTCGAGCACCCTCGCAGGATCGGAGCCAGACTGCCACAGGCGCTTGGCTTCCTCGAAGGCAGCATCCGCCGCCTTGAGCTCGCCGGAGACCCGCAGGACGTTGGCGCCATGGGCGGCGGCATAGCCCTGGACGCGGTTGCGCCACTCCTCCTGCCCGTGAATCCGCGCCGCGATACCTTCTGCAAGGCTCGCCCAGGCCGCCGCGCTCTCCACACTGCGCGAGGCCTCCCGCACCGAGGCCAGGCAGACCCTCTCGCAGACGGCCCAGGTCTGGTACTCCTGGCCCAATCGGACCACGGTCGGCCGCATCGCTTCCTTCACAGCTTTCAGTCGCCCGAACAGCTCACCGGCCTGCCGGCGGGCACGAGCGAGGTCGTCGGGCTCGGGACGGCTCTCCTGGGGGACGGCCCGGGAGCGGAACGCCATCCGGGTCAGAGCCTCGCGGCCCAGGCGCCAGAAGGCCAGGGCGTTCTCTTCGATGCCGGCCCGCTCCTCCACCGTCAGATCCCCGTCCCGGTCCAGCGCGTCCAGGGCTTCGAGGCAGCCGGTGACAATGGGGACCGCACCCGGCGGGGGTCCGATCGCGGCCAGCATGGCTTCGAAGACTTCGGCATCCTTGAGACTCCCGCGCCGCAGGTACTGGGAGACGCGTTTCTCGGAGATGCCAAGAGCAGCGCCGATCTCCTTCTGACTCCGGCCGTACCGGAACCCCAGGATGGACACGAGCAACTGCCGGAAACTGGGCTTGTGCGACACGGCGAGCCTCCCTTTATCGTGGATCAGGTCCCAAAGACCTGAGTGCTCTTGAGGCGTTAATCGTGACACGGAAACACGGGTTGCGCGAGCCCTGTGCTCGGAATTTCTCTCTCATTCTACGAAGACTCAGCCTTTCTCTAAGGAACTGACCCGGTAGCGGGTTGCGGGTTACAAGATCCCGTGCCGTGAGGCTGGACCATCCATCCGAACAGGACCTTCAGCGCTTCTTGCGCGGCGAGCTGACCCGGGCCGAGGTCCGTGCGGTCGTCCGGCACCTCCTGAGGGGTTGTCCGGAATGCGGTGAGGTGACCCGCCGGCTGTGGAGCCTGGGAGACCGGGCACCGCTCGACCCGAGGAGAAAAATTCATCTGATCTGGGAGGAAGACCGTGCCGACGACCCACGAGATCGCGGCCCAGGAAGGGCTGAGGACCGCCGCCCTGGAGCTCAAGAGAGTCCGCGAGCGGTTGAAGAGGATTGTTGACGTCCTGCCCCTCTCGCCCCAGGAGCAGGACCCGGAAGACCTCAACCAGGAGCCCGACGTCACCACCGAAGTCCGCAGGGTCCTCCTCTGCGTCCTCAAGGACAGCCTCGACCCGTCCATCGCGGACCTCATCGCGGCCAGCGAGTACCGGCCGCCCTACCGCCACTAGTGGTCTGTCAAGACAGGATGGACCTGTTGGTGTAGCGCTCTTTGCGGCCCGAAGGGTCGCAAAAACCACAGACGACCCCTGGCAGATTTAGAGAAAAGTAAGTCAGGCCGGCAGGGATGCCGGCGCTCCCAGCGGCGCTACGCCACAGGTCAGTTCTGTCTTGACAGACCATAGGACGATGAGCCCGAAGCTCCTTCCGGGTTCTTCAGCTTCGGGAAAGGCTGTTTGTCCCCTGTAGAGGGCGTTTTTTCTTTGGAAGACCCTGCTCCGCGCCGGAAGACCCTGCTCCGACGTGGGCGACCCTGTTCCGCGCCGGGCGAGGGTGTTTTTCGGCTGAAACACCCTCGCCAGCGTTTGGCGAGGCTGTTCCGCGGCTGGCGACCCTGCTCAGCGTCTGGCGAGGGTGTTCCAGAGAAAAAACGCCCTCTACAGAGGACATGAGCCTCTCGGACGCAAGGACGTGGCTGAGAAACCCGGAACGAGCTTCGGGCGGCCGTACCTAGAGGCCGTCGAGGTTCCCAATCAGCGGCACGCCGCCACCATCGCCGAAGACGATCGTGGCCTCGGCGGCGCCGCCATCGTGCACCGTGTCGCAGAGGAACTGCCCGACCCGGTAGACGCAGGGATCGGCGCGGCCGTCGCCGTCGAAGTCGCCGAGCAGGGGGCGGTCACCGGCCTGACCGAAAGAAATCTGGATCTCCGCGCCTCCGCCGTCGTGGGCCGTGTCGCAGAGGAACTGGCCGGACCGGTAGACGCAGGGATCGGCACGGCCGTCGCCATCCACGTCACCCAGTAAAGGCAGGTCGCCCGGCGCGCCGAACGCGATCTCGGCCTCGGCGGCGAATCCGTTGTGAGCGGTGTCGCAGAAGAACCTGCCGGTCCGGTAGAAGCAGGGATCGGCTTTGCCGTCATGGTCCAGGTCGCCGAGCAGCGGCATGTCCCCGTTCTGGCCAAAGCGGATCTTGGTCTCCGCGGCGCCAAAGTTGTGCTCGGTATCGCAGAAGAACACGCCCCTGCGATAGAAGCAGGCATCGTCTCGCCCGTCACCATCGATGTCGCCGAACAATCCGGGCTCGCCCGCCGCGCCACCGAAGGAATAGCGGACCTCCGGAGCCCCGCCGGTGCGGCCGGTGTCACAGACGAATTCGTTGGGGCGGGACATGCAGATCTCGTTGCCGGGAGAGGCGGAGAAGCGCTGAGTGTAGACGTCCTCGATATAGTCGGCTGAGGCAATGTTAGTCCAGGCCGCACCGAAGGTGCCATTGGCGGCAAAAGCGGATCTGAGAAAGCATGTGGCCAGGCACATAGGTCAACTGGACGGGTCCTTGTACCGGCGTACCATCAGCGCGATAGAGCCGCATCAACGTAAGCAAGTAGGGCCAATAATCCCAACTGACGGCGAAGTTCCCTTGGGGGTCCATGGTGATCCGCGGGAGCTCCTCATAGCCGAACACCGCCTCGCTCACCTGGATCTCTCCACCGATCCGCTCCCCGCTAGCGCTGAAGCGCTGGGCAAAGATCGCGGTCCTGAAGATGTTCAAGGGATCCGGTCCGGTCCAGGCGACGGCGAAGTTGCCTTCCTGGTCCATGGCCACAGAGGGTCGAGTCTGATCTCCTCCGGTTCTTGTGGAGACGCGGAACTCGCCGCCAAGCCGCTCGCCATTGGCAGCGAAGCGCTGGCCGTAGATCCCCCACTCTGAACCGTCTTGAGCTCTGCTCTGCCAAACGACCACGAACGCCCGCGTATCGCTGGACATCGCCAGGGCTGGGGAAGTCTGGTCGCCTCGCCTGCGAGTGTTCACATGGAGCTCCGGGCCAAGAGGATTTCCGGCCGCGTCATAGCGGCGTCCGAAAACTCCGTCATCAGCACTTCCTAGATCGGTGATCTCCCGGCCGGGATTTGTCCACACCAGCATGAATCCACCTTCGTCGTCGAGATCTACATCTTGCGGAAGTGGGCCGTAGACGTCATGCCTCTCGAGCCAGAAATTTCGTGGCCCGAAGGGAAAGCCATGGCGCCGTACCGAGAAACCTCCCCAGGCGGAACGAAGGATGGCAATGACGATGTTCCCGGAGTCGTTGACAGCTAATCGGGCGCCGAGGCAACACCCGCCTCTGCGGACCACATAGGGCTGACTGGCAACCCCCTCCGATGAATACTGGCTGAGGAACAGTATTTCAGGAGAATCCAGGGGAGGGTCGAATAACGAATGCCTGCCCCAGACGATAAAAATCGGCCGTCTGAGGTCATCGCGACGTCGTTGAGGAACTGGTGCGCATCGTGCGTCGGGTTGACGCGAATTGGCGCGCTCGCCGGGCTTTGCGCTTCCCCTGGCTGAGCCAGGAAGATCGACGCTGAGAGCCATAGGGCTACGGCCAATCCGCGAGTCCGAACGTTCAGTGGAGTATCAAAGGCCATTTTCGTCCTGCTCCATAGGCTGGCATCATTGGCACCGCTCGATGGTGACTTCGGTGGTGTAACCACTCGCCGTAGGCGTTTCGCCATCAAAGCCATAGAGCCCCCAGGTGACCGCCGGAACCCAACCGGTACCATCGAGAGACTCGAGCACCGGCGAGCCGGTGCTATCCCTGGCCACCCAGCCACCTCCCAACAGACTTCCTGCGGAATCAAACTGGACGACATGGATCCCCTTGCCTCCCGGGACTTCCCAGGCCATCGCGAAACCACCGGCTGCCATGGCGATCACTCTCGGGAAGTCACCGGGAACCGGTTCACAACTGATCGCAGTCTTCTCCTGTCCAAAGGCTGAGCCCTTCCGGTCGAAGACCTGATACCTTATCCAAGGGCCTCCACCGGCTTTGTCCATGCTGGTCCAAGCCGCCACGAAATCACCGTTGGGAAGAGCGGTCACGGAGGGATGTCCCAGCGTAGCCGTACCGCTGTCGAGGGTGATCTCCGCTGTGACCGGAGCGCCTTGAGAGTCGAGAATCCGGGCCTTCACTTCGGTGCTCTCCTCGCTGTCGCTTTGCCAGATCATCATGACGTTTCTGCCGGGTTCATGAGCAGCCTGCGGTGGCCCGAGGGTGCCCGCACCCTGTCCACCCACCTCCAGCGCGTCTGACCTCTGGCCGGTCGCGTCATCCACGAGAAAAGCCACGATCTTCGCCCCCTCGTCTTCCGCTCCAGTATCAGTGGAAACTTCCAGGTGGGAGGCTGCCAACCCAGGCGGGGGCGTTTGCACGACACCCTTGGTCAGCCGGAGGACCCAATCCTTCTGATCGCAGTCCAGGTCTCCGCCGCAGGCCGGCGGCCTGTTGAACCGGAATACACCCTTAGAGATGAATACAAGGTCTGCATTGGTTGGGTCGGGGGTTGCCGTGTTTCCCGTCCGTGGGCTCAACCAGCGATAGGTCCATCCTGAAGTGCGAAGAAAATCGTCTCTGGAATTAGCGGTAGCCAGTCCCGGAACAGTCCGCTGGGAGTTCCATTGGTGCAGTTCCTGAACGTGACCTTGAGCAAGAGGTCCCGGAAGGGATTGCCTTTGCCGTCGCGGTCCAGGTAGTCCTTGGTGCTGATCAAGGTCTGTTCCCATCGTTGCCATGGTCCGGCGGTCCTGCCGAGAGGCAGGCTTGCCGCCGCGGCACAGGGATTCTGCGCCTGCAGAGGCGCGGCGCCCGCGAAGAGAATCAGAGCGCTACCGAAAAACAACGGGGTCAGACGGGCCATGCGTCGCCTCCGCTTTCAGGGGACCGGCTCAATGGGAACAGAGGGCTTGCCTTGATGTTACGCCTGTTGCTTGTGCTCTCCAAGCCCTTTTTCCGTGAAGTCCCGCAGCCGCACCGGGAGGCGCCGCGCTCCCCAGATGCCGGGGAGGGGCTGGAACACCCCGGCGCAGGCGGTTCCGCAGTTGGCGCAGGTGCCTTCCGGGGTGAGGTTCCATTCGGTCAGCACGAACCAGTCGCGGCCGATGAGGCGCTCGCCGCAGGCGTGGCAGGCGGTGCTGCCGCCGTCCTCGTCGTGGACGTTGCCGGTGTAGGCGTAGCGGATACCGTTGCCCAGGGCGATACGGCGGGCGCGCTGGAGCGTCGAGGCCGGGGTGTGGCTCTTGTCCAGCATCTTGTAGTCGGGGTGGAAGGCCGTGAAGTGGATGGGCACGTCCGGCCCCAGGGTGTCGGCAACCCAGCGGGTCATACGGTCGAGCTCGGCGTCGGAGTCGTTCTCGCCCGGGATGAGAAGGGTCGTGATCTCGAACCAGACGCCGGTCTCGTGCTTGAGATAGGCGAGGGTGTCGAGCACCGGGCCGAGCTCGCCGCCGCAGATGTGGCGGTAGAAATCCTCGGTAAAGCCTTTGAGGTCCACGTTGGCCGCGTCCATGTGGCGGAAGAACTCCTCGCGAGGCTCGGGGCAGATCTCGCCGGCCGTGACGGCCACGGTCCGGATGCCCGCCTCGTGGCAGGCCTGGGCCACGTCGATGGCGTACTCGTGAAAGATCACCGGATCGTTGTAGGTGAAAGCGACGCTGGCGCAGCCGAGCCGCTGGGCCGCACTGGCGATGACCTCCGGGGTCGCCTGGTCGGCCAGGGTGTAGATCTCGCTGGACTACCTAAAATAAAAAAAAAAAAAGAACTTGCAGGCCAGGTTGCAGCCGGCCGTGCCGAAGGAGAGCACGGGCGTGCCGGGCAGGAAGTGGTTCAGGGGCTTCTTCTCGATGGGATCGACGCAGAAGCCGCTCGACCGGCCCCAGGTGGTGAGCACGATCTGGTCGTCCTGGCGAGCGCGCACGAAGCAGAGCCCCCGCTGCCCTTCGAGCAGCTTGCAGAAACGCGGGCAGAGGTCGCACTGGATGCGCCCGTTTTCGAGCGCGTGCCAGTACTTCGTGGGAACGGTGTCGCCGGTGATGGGTGCGTCAGACATCAGGAACTCCTTGAAAGGGGAAACGCGGGCGAGGAGGGGGGGATTCCCTGTGAAACCGCACCTCTCGTGGCAGTCCGCACCCCCGCCTCAATTGAGTCCCCTTTAGGGGGCTTTTTAAACTAGCCCGGGCATTGATGCCCGGGCGGGGGTGCGGTTGAGAGGGATTCGGGGTAAGGGTCGCAACGCCTCTAGGACGCAATCTGGCAAAGTGGCAGTACAGTGGTCCGATGGCCTCTTCAGAAAAGGGCAAAAGGGAGCTACGAGACGCGATCTTAATCTTGGCGCTTGCAGCGAGAGGTGAATTAGATCTGCTGGACGGCCAATTCCTTCCCCAGGAAAAGGCTCTGGCCCGAGTCTATTCCCGTCTGCTCCTCCCAAAAACGTGAGGCCGGAAGGTTTCCCTTCCGGCCTCTATTCAAAACGGCCCGCCTCGGTGGCGGGGTCCGGGTGCGTCGGGTGAAGTTCCTTGAAGTTTTTTACCGGGAGTACACGGAGAGCGCTACAGCAATTAATTATACGGGGCGGGATGGTTTTGGGGAAGCGTTTTTGTGACCGGAGGGTGACGAACGCCGGCCCTCCGGTCCTGGCCTCACGGTTCCCGGGCGTCGAGGTTGCCATCGACGAGCGTCCAGCGAAGAGCTATCCTTGATACTTGTTCTAGGGAGTTTTTCTCTAGAGATTGGCAGATTGGGATATGTCGCTCCAAGAAATCATCGCGCAGGCACAGGATCTTCTCGACTTGGCGACCGGGCTCCTCCGTACCGGCCGGAGGTATCGGGCCGACTTCCACCGCGTCCGGAACTTGCCGGAGAACGTTTACGTTTACAACCTGCTGGTCATGCGTTCCGAAGAGGTGTTTCGGAGCCTTCGAGGAGAGCGGCTGGAGGCCGAGGTGCGCTCCCGGCTGCTGGCCTTGCTGGAGGAGCTCCCGGGGGCACCGGAGGAGATCCGGGCGAAGGCTCTGGCGCTGGCCCTCGACAATGCGGTCGGGCACCGGTTGGCCCGCAGCTTTCGCAATCAGCGGCTCGAGCTGGCTCCCGGGGACGCCGTGCCCATCTCGCAGCCTCGCCTCAAGGAGATCTTCGGCGGCGACCTTTCGCCACATCCCAAAAACAGCGCGGAGCTTCCAGACCGTATCCCTCACCTCGGTCTCCTTCCTGAAGATCTGGGGGACTTCCAGATCGTCCTGGATTCACGGCCGGCGGATCAGAGCTGCCCTCTGCTGGACCTCCAGAATCAGGTTCTCGCCGCCGGAGTGCCGAACGGGTCTGAGGAGGAGTTCCTGCTCGAGAGCTATGGAGAGAGCGGCCTCAGCGTCCTCTTCCATTACGGCCCGAAGGACAGCCAGTCGCAGCGCGAGCGGCTGGTGGGGCTGCTGCGCCGTGCCGCGGAGGAGGGCGCCAGCATACTGGTGTTCCCCGAGCTCTGCGCGGACGGCGACTGCATTTCCGCCCTGACGGAGGCTTTCCATGAGGCTCCCGGCACCCTCCGCCTGCTGGTGGCAGGCAGCCATCACGTCAAGACTTCCGGGGAGCTGCAAAACGAGTGCGTCGCCCTGCTACGAGGCTACAATCGGCCGCTGACTCATTCGAAGTTCGCAGCCTATGTCCTCAGGCAGGGTCCCGGCCGTCCGGAAGCGCGCGAAGGGCTCTTCTCCTGGCGGCGCACGTTGACCCTCTTCCTGACCGACGACTGGAGCTTCACTCTCCTCGTCTGCAAGGATCTCCTGGACCCCGACGTCGACCGCCTGCTGAAGAGTCTGGGGATCTCCCTGCTGTTCGTCCCGGCATTGACGCCCAAGATCAGCCAGTTCAAGACCTATACTGCCGCCCTGGCGCACGCCAATCAGGCGATCGTGGTCGTCGCCAACAATCCGATATTCTCCAAGGGAGACCGGATCCACTCCATCTTTTCCGTTCCCCGGCAGTCGGACTACCAGGCGGTCGCCAGCGACCACGCTCCGCCCGGGGTGTGGTGTTACCGCCTCGCCGACGCCTCCCTGGTGTGGATTGACAACCTGTCAAAGGTTGACTAGTATTTGACTTCGAAGGGAGGGTGTACCGTGTCCATCATTCAGAGATTCCCCGAGATCCTCCGGGGTATAAGCCGCATGGCTTTGGGGCAGCTTGTCCGGGAGCTGGGGTATTCCCTACCCAGGGCAAGCTCTCAGGACCTGCGCCTGTTTCGAGCGGAGGTTGCGGCTGCGCGCGATCATCCGGAGCTCGATCGTCCTGAAGAAGCCTTTACCCAGGGCGCTCTCTTCGCCATGGCGGAGGTCTGTGCCAGCTACGAAGCCGAGGTCCAGGCCGAAGAGGATCGCCGGCAGCGGGCGGCCTTCAGCGTTGAGAAGCCTCTGGACAACGGGCTGCTGCACAAGATTTTCGAGGGCATGACGAGTCCGGGAGACCTGGCCGAGGCCCTGGGGAAGGACCCGGGCCAGATTTCCCGCGCCCTCAACGGGCTCCGCGCGGCGGGCCTGATCGAGCTGGTGCAGCCGGGCCCGGCCGGCGACCAGCGCCGGCGGTTCTACCGGCTGACGACCGAGGGGCTGCGGATCCTCAGCGCCCAGAGTTGGCAGACCTCGCCGGGAAAGCCGAAGGATATGATGATCCTCGAGGGTCCCGCCCGGGGGGCGAACTATCTGGACATCCTGTCGAGCCGGCGCTGCAGGTTCGTGAGTGAGCCGCTGAGGCGGAGCCAAGCCGGGGAAGCCCGGGTCTCCGCGGTGCCATCGCCTCGCCCCAGGATGCTTCTGGTCCTGAACGTCAAGGGTAAAGGTGCGCGTCCCGTGGGAGGAAGGGTCCATGCAGCCGGCCCCCTTGCTTCTTGAGGGCTCCTATTTCGAAAGGGTCGAAATCGAGACTCACCCGGATCACGATCCCGACCTCCCTCATACGGGCAGCCTGCGCACCGACATCGATCTCAAGAAGCTGGAGGACGGAGAGGATGGCTCGTTCCACTGGCAGGTCACCCTGGACGTGCAGGTCGGAGCCCAACAGGACGGTGCGCCGCCCCCTTACGAGATTTCCCTGACCTGCCAAGGCTACGTCGTCGTTGCGCGGGGCGCCATACCCGCCGAAGAGATGGCCCAGTCGGTGGGCGTGACAGGAGCCTCGCTCCTCTACTCTTCCGCAAGGGAGTACCTTCTGCTGGTGACCGGCCGTGGGCTCTGGGGGCCGTTCCAACTTCCCACGGTGAGCTTTGCCGACTTCGAGCCTGCCGTCGACGACGACTCGGACCAGGTACAGGCT
>CAXTNS010000040.1:427-7582 GCA_964245465.1 uncultured Thermoanaerobaculia bacterium | reverse complement strand
GGCTCGTATCCTGGAAGCTCTCGCGACCGGCACGCCTCTCCCGGTCCGGGAGATCGCCGAGCAGCTCTCGATCTCCCAGACCAAGATCCGCCGAGCGCTTCAGGATCTGGAGAAGTCTTCCCGGATCAGCGCTCAGCGTAACGGGAACAAGCGTCTCTATTCACCGGCCCCGGGCACTGCCGTTGCCAGGGCGGAGAGCTCCGAGATCCCCCGCATCACCCCGCCGCGCACCACGTAGCGCACCTTCCTGAGGTTGGCCACGTCGGCCGCGGGATCGGCGGCCACGATGAGCAGGTCGGCCTGCTTGCCCTTCTCGACGGTGCCGAAGTCCTTCTCCCGGCTCATGGCCAGGGCACCGCCGCGGGTGGAGGCGGTCAGCACCTGGAGGGGCGTGAGGCCGGCGGCCTGCATGGCCTCCATCTCGGCGTAGACAGAGGGGCCGTGCAGGGTCAGGGGGTTGCCGGCGTCCGTGCCCATGGCAATGGGGATGCCGGCCTCGGCGACTTTCTTGAGATTGGCGAAGGTGATGCGTTGGCTCTCGCTGTTGCCCCTCTCCATAGTCCGTAGCCGCTCGGCCGTCACGCTCGTGGTCGCCTTGGCCGTCTCGGCCACCTTGGCCCGGGTCTCCGGGTCCACGCAGCCGTTGGGGTCGTCCACGGCTGGAGCCTCGTGGCGGACGGCTCCGGTGAACATCCGGAGGTAGCCCCCGTGCACGGTGAGAGTGGGGCAGTAGATCGCCCCGTTCTTCTTGGCGAGTTGGAGGAATTCGTCGTCCACCGGCTCGTCTTCCACGCTGTGGACGAGGAGCTTCGCCCCGGCCCGCAGGGCTTCCTTGGCCTCGGCCAGGCCGGTCGCGTGGACGATCAGGGGCAGGTGGTGCTCGCGGGCGGCCTCTCCGGCGGCCCGCACGGCGGGAGCGGACGCCTCCACGGTCTGATCCTTGGTGACGATGTACCAGACCTTGACGGCCGCGGAGCCGCGCTCGGCCAGGTAGCCCACGCCCGCGCGGGCGGCGTCCGTGCTGGTGAGCACCATGAACTGCCGTTCCGCCGGCAGGTTCAGCCAGTGGTCGATCGTCGAGAGGAGCGGGCCGGCCGCGGCGATCCTCGGCACCTCGGAGTTGTCCTCGGCCCAGCGCGGCAGGCCCAGCGTCCAGGCATAGCCGCCCACGTCGAAGACGGAGGTCACGCCGGAGCAGAGGTACGACCGGCCGAAACGCTCCGGATGGCGCTCCAGGCCGGAGACGACCTTCTCGTAGGGATGCCGGTCCCGCGCGTCGATCGAATCGGGGCGGCCGTCGGCCCAGCCGGTCTGGGAAAAGTGGACGTGGGCGTCGACGAGCCCGGGGGTGATGAAGAGGCCGGAGAGGTCGGCCGTGTCCACGCCCTCGGGGACCGGGCAGGCGGAGCGCGGGCCGGCGCACTCGATTTTCCCGTCGCGCAGGAGGACCACAGCGTCGGGGATGGGCGCCGCGCCCGTGCCGTCGATCAGGGTGGCGCCCACCAGGACCTTGGGCGGCGGCGGCACGCCGGGCAGGGCGGAGAAGGCCGTGCTCACGGCTATCTTCCAGCCGCGGGGGGTGTCGAGGAACACCCGCTCCGAGAGGCCGGAGTCCTCCCGGCCGCCGTAGCGCACGCGGTAGCGGTAGGTGCCGTAGACCACCCCGGGGCTGACGTTGGTCAGGCGGAGGTCGTCGGCTTCGATATGATCGGGCCAGCCCTGGCCGGCCGTGGCGGCGAGGCCTTCGTAGCCGAGTTGGAACCCCTCGGGGCCGGTGCGGGCCAGTCCTTCGGACTCGAGATAGCAGGAGAGATAGGCCTCGCGGCTCTTGTCGCGGATGGCCTGAAGGTTCTTCTCGAACAGCCTGCGGGCCGCGGCGAGGTCGGCGGCCGGAGAGCCTCTCTCGTCATGGGCCGCCAGGGGACCGGTGGCGATCGTCAGGGCCAGAGGGGCCAGCAGCAGGATCGGCAAAAGCCTGCGCGAGATTTGCAAAACTTCCATGATCCTCTCCTCGGGGAGCCTCAAAAATCCGAGGTCTCATGGTACCAGTCTCGCGGCAACGCTATTGCATTGAACTGGTGACCGTTGTCAGCTAGGATCTAGGCCCCTGGATTCAGGTACTACAGTACGATTATGGCTTCTTCGATCGAACCGACTTACCGCCGCTCCACCGGGCTGGTCGACGTCCTCGACCGCGTCCTGGACAAGGGGCTGGTCATCGCGGGCGACATCCGGGTGTCCCTGGCGGAGGTCGAGCTCATTACGATCCGCATCCGTCTTCTCGTCTGCTCGATCGATAAGGCGGAGCAGATCGGGCTCGACTGGTGGCGACAGGATCCCAACCTCTCCGTGGCCGCCCGCCGGCTGACGGTGGAGAACGACGTGTTGAGAGAGCAGGTTCGGGCTCTGGAAGAAAAAGTCGCGGCGCTCGCGCTGGACCAGGAACGCCCGGCTGCGGAGCGACGGAGCAAGGCCCCGCAATCTGAAAGCAGAAACCCTAAGGGGGTAACGGAAAATGCCGGTTGAAAGAGCCTCCGGTGGCACCAGTCTGATCGACGTTCTGGACCGGGTCCTGGACAAGGGCATCGTCATCGACGCCTGGGTCCGGGTCTCTCTGGTGGGCATCGACCTGCTCACCGTCGAGGCGCGCGTCGTGGTGGCCTCCATCGACACCTACATCAAGTATTCGGAAGCGGTCTCCCAGGTGCCCTCGGTCTCGCGGCCGACGGCGATCGAGGGGGGGCGCACCTCCGAGGATCTCCTGGCCGAGAACGCCGCCCTGCGCGCCCAACTCGCCGCCTCCATGAGCCGCGAGGAGGCGCCGGCACGCCGGGGCCGTTCGTCGCCGAAGGTCTGATCCGTGGCCAGCGTCGCGCACTTCGACGTGCTTTCCCGTCCGCGAGGCGGCATGGGCTCCAGGGCGAAGCTGGGCCTCGTCGAGGCTCTGCTCGCCGAGCAGGAGGCGCGTCCCTGCGCGGTGTTGACCCTGCGCTGGCTGGAACGGCACGCCGGCATCAAGCGCGCCGTGTGCGCGGTGGTGGACCACGAGGGCAGCCGGCTGGCCGACGCCACGGGCATGGGAGTGGCGCTCTCGGCGGTCGACGCCTTCAGCGTCGACCTCGCGGACCGCACCCATCCCCTGGCCGTGGCGCTCGCCGGGGGAGAGCCGGTGGCCTTCCATGACTCGACGTCCCTGGGGCGGACCTTCGAAACGCCCCTGGGCAACACCCCCTTCCACGCGGTACCGCTGGGGAGCGCCAAGGACAGGGACGAGGTCGGGCTCGGCCTGCTTCTGCTGACCGGTCTCGAAGACGGGCCGGTCTCCGACGACGTCCTCTGGGCGACCGACCTGCTCGCCGTCCGCCTGGCCTCAATCCTCTACCACCGGGTGCAGTTGGACGAGCGCCGCCACCGACGGGAGCGGAGTTGGCTGTTCTCGATCATCAACGCCGTCACCGACCCCATCCTGCTGACCGACGCCGACGGCCGCATCCTGGTGGCCAACGCGGGCGCCGAGACGCTGTTGACGGCCGGCGAGGAGAAGCGCGAGGGGTGGCGCCGGGCCGTGGCCCTGAACAACATGCTGTTCTCGGCCTCGCTGTTCACCAGCACCGCCGAGCGTGGCCCGACCCGCCGGGAACTGCTGCTGGTCGATCCTTCCGAGGGCCGGGACCTGCTGTTCGAGGTGCTGAGCACGCCGGTCACCATCCGTGTGGGCGAAGCCGGGGTCGTCTCCGTGCTCCGCAACGTCACCGACCTGCGCCGGGCGACCGAGGAGATCGAGGAGAACTACCGCAAGCTGCGGGTGGCCGAGGCCGCGACCCGCGCCGAGCGCGACCGTCTCGACCTGATCCTCAATTCGGTACAGGACCCCATCCTGGTCACCGATCCGGCGGGCAACATCATGCGGATGAACCCGCCGGCCGAGCGCATGTTCACCTTCCTTTCCGGCAAGAGGGACGTGGAGGTGGAGCGCCGGGTGCGGGCGAACGACGCGGTGTTCACCTCGTTCGTGTCCAGCCTCTACGCGGGCCAGGCGCGGCACTGGCGGCGCCAGTTGAACCTGCTCGACCCGCAGTCGGGGGGCACGATCCCGGTCGAGGCGATCTCGGGCAAGGTGGTTTCCAAACAGGGCGAGGAGACGGCGGTCGTCACCATCCTCCACGACCTCTCCGAGGCGGAAGAGAAGGCGCGCCTCTACGAGCAGGTCAAGCGCCATTCGGAAGAGCTGAAGGAGCGGGTGCGGGAGGCCACGGCCGAGCTCGCCGAGCAGAACGAGCTGCTGCGGCGCCAGGCTTTCCAGCTCGAACAGGCCTCGGCCCTCAAGTCCCAGTTCCTGGCCAACGTCTCCCACGAGCTGCGCACGCCGCTCAACGCCATCATGGGCTATACCCATCTGATGCTGGAGGGGGTCTCCGGGGAGATCACCCGGCAGCAGCAGGACAAGCTCGCGCGGATCGACGCCAACGCCCGCCATCTGCTCGCCGTCATCAACGACCTTTTGGACATCTCCCGCATCGAGTCGGGCAAGATGCCGGTGCAGATGGATCGCGTGCTGCTGCCCGAGCTGATCGACGAAGTCATGACCGAGGTCGAGCCGGTGATCGCCGGCACCCGCCTGGAGGTCAACCGCGAGCTCGCGCCCGTGCTGCCGGAGATCACGCCCGACCGCCAGAAGGTCAAGCAGATCGTGCTCAACCTCCTCTCGAGCGCCTTGAAGATCACGCCCCCGGGCTCGGTCGCCATCCAGCTCCAGCACGACGGGGAGTCCGACGAGATCTCGATCGCCGTCACGGACACCGGCATCGGCATCGCGGAAGAGAACCAGAAGACCATCTTCGAGGCCTTCCAGCAGGCCAACAGCTCCTACGCGCGGCGCCAGGGCGGCACGGGCCTGGGCCTGACCATCTGCCGCCGCCTCGCCCATCTCCTCGACGGCCGCATCACCCTGATCAGCCGGTTGGGAGAGGGGTCCACCTTCACGCTGTTTCTACCCTGCAAGCAGAGGACGGCATGATCCCGGCAGAGACCCCCGCACCGCTCGTGCTCGTGGTGGACGACGTCGACCACGGCCGCGAGATCTTCGCCGAGTACCTGGAGTTCCGGGGGTTCCGAGTGGCCACCGCCGCCGACGGGCTGGAGGCCCTGGACAAGGCTTTCGAGCTGCTGCCGGACGTCATCCTGATGGACCTCTCGCTGCCCGGCATCGACGGCTGGGAAGCCACCCGGCGCCTGAAGCTGGACGACCGGACCCGCGACATCCCGATCATTGCCCTGACCGCCCACGCGCTGGCCGCCGCCCACGACAAGGCCCGCGAGGTGGGCTGTAACGCCGTGGTGACCAAGCCCTGCCTGCCCAAGGACCTCGAACAGGAGGTCCGGCGGCAGCTCGACGCACGAACGACGACCGAGGGGAGCGACGCTCGCCCATGAGCAAAGCCGGCAAGACCGATCCACCGAAGAAGAGCGCGAAAAAGACGGCGAAGAAGGCTCCGGCTCCAAAGCCCGCGGTGGCCAGGAAGGTTGCCAGGGCCACGCCTCCCGACATGTCCGTGGGCACCACCCGCACCGCCGGCGGACCCGTTTCGGACCTGCTCGCCTTCCCGGAGCCCTCCGCCCGCCCCGGCGGGCGCAGTGGCAAGTACGTCTACTGCATCGTCCAGACGAACGAGCCCCGCCGTTTCGGGCCCATCGGCATCGGCAGCGAGCCCGCCGAGGTGCACACCGTCAACTACAAGGACATCGCGGCCGTGGTCTCCGACACGCCTCTGGAGGTCTACGACCCCACGCGCGAGAACGTGCTCGCCCACGAGCGCGTCAACGAGGTCGTCATGCGCGACTTCACGGTGATTCCCATGTCCTTCAGCACGGTGTTCAAGACCTCGGAGGACATCGTCGAGCTGCTGAGGAGCGCCTACGACGCCTTTCGCGACGTGCTGGTCAAGATGCAGGACAAGCTGGAGTTCGGTCTCAAGGTCCTCTGGGAGCCCGAGACCATCATCCGCGAGATCGAGAAGGACGACGAGAACCTGCGCCTCCTGCGCCAGGAGATCTCCAACCAGACCGGCTCCACCTACTTCGCCCGCATGCAGTACGGCCGGCTCGTCGACTCCCTCCTCCAGGAACGTTCCGAAAAGCTCGTCGAGGAGATCATCGACAACCTGAGCACCGTCTCCGTGGCCTCGCGCACCAACAAGCCGATCGGCGACAAGATGATCCTGAACGCCGCCTTCCTCGTCGCCCGCGACCGCGAGCCCGACTTCGACTCCAAGGTCAAGGAGATCGACGCGCGCTACGAGAACCTGATCTTCAAGTACACCGGCCCCTGGCCGCCGTACAACTTCGTCAACATCCGCCTGAAACTGGAGCGCGCCTCCGAAGCGGAATGATTGGCATCATCATTCTCGACAGCCTCCTCATTGGCGGCATCAAGTTCGTCCTCGACAAGGTCGCCTCGGCGGTCGACGAGGAGATGAACGACGAGGGCTCGTTGCGCGAGGAGCTGCTCGCCGCCCAGATGCGTGTCGAGCTGGGCGAGATGGAGGAGGAAGAGTTCGCCGATCTGGAGGCCGTGATCCTGGCCCGCCTGCGCGAGATCCGCGACGCCAAGCGGGGTGAGGAGTCCGGGGCCGTTTCCCTCGGTTCCGGCGGGTTCGAGGTGGACGTCACCTTCGGCGGGGACCGGGACGAATAGGCTCTCCCTCTTCGGAGGTAAAGGCGGCGTCGGCAAGACCACCTGTGCCGCGGCCGCCGCCCTGGCCCTTGCCGAAGCCAGCGAATCCGGCCGGCGCGTGCTGGCCGTCTCCACCGATCCGGCCCACTCCCTGGGCGACGCCTTCCGGGTGCGCCTCTCCTCCGAGCCCACCGCCATCAAAACCCGGCGCGGTGTTCTGCGGGGTTTGCTGGCCGTCGAGCTGGCGGCCGGCCCGGCCCTCGGCCG
Organism: uncultured Thermoanaerobaculia bacterium; assembly: GCA_964245465.1. Lineage (GTDB taxonomy): Bacteria > Acidobacteriota > Thermoanaerobaculia > Multivoradales > UBA5704 > DATARR01. The sequence goes on along the minus strand of CAXTNS010000040.1, from coordinate 642 downwards.
CTGGCGCGAGGAGCACCGCCGCGCCCTGCGTGAAGTCGCCTCCCGCGGCACCTACCTCGACGAGGAAGACGTGGAGAGGTTCCTCAACCTCTCCCTGCCCGGCGCCGACGAGCTGCTGGCCTGGCTGGAGATCGACCGCCTGATCCGGGAAACCGGCTGCGACGAGGTGGTGGTGGACGCCGCGCCCACGGCCCACACCCTGCGCCTCCTCGCCA
>CAXTNS010000040.1:0-386 GCA_964245465.1 uncultured Thermoanaerobaculia bacterium | reverse complement strand
GGCCCTCTCCGGCCTCGCCCGCGTGCTCGACCGCATGCAGGACCGCCACCGCCTCCTGGCCGAGCGCTTCGGCGGCGTCTGGAGGCCCGACGAGAGCGACGAGCTGATTGCGGACCTCGAAACCCAGGGCCGGGAGATCGCGGAGCGGCTGCGCGACCCGGAGCGGTCTTCTCTCTTCTGGGTGATGCTGCCGGAGGCGCTTTCCCTTGCCGAGACGCGGGATGCGCTGGCGGCCTTGGATGAGGCGGGGATCCCGGTGCGCGAGGTGATCGTGAACCGGGTGACGCCAAGGGATACGGAGGTGGTTGGGGAGAGCCGGGCAGTCTTGGGGGATCGGACGTTGCGGTTTTTGCCGGAGGAAGGGCGGGAGCCGTTGGGGAAGGAGG
>CAXTNS010000039.1:18416-20207 GCA_964245465.1 uncultured Thermoanaerobaculia bacterium | reverse complement strand
CAACGCGAACTGGATGCGCGCGCGCGAGTCGCAGATCGCCTCCGAGGCGTTCGGTCTCGGCGTCGACGGGCTGGGGCTTGCGGACGGGCTCTCCCGCGCGGTAGCGCTGGATCCAGGCGAGCAGGCGCGAGCGCAGCCAGGCCACCTCCAAGCCGTTCTCGCCCGCGAGGTTCACCCGCTCGCCGGGATCCTGCTCCAGGTCGAACAGGTACTCGGGATCCCGGGAGCGCCCGCTGCCGTCTCCCATGCCCCATTCATAGCCAAAGCGGGGCGCCCACACCAGCTTCCATGGGCCCGCCTGCGCGGAGTAGATGCCGCCGATCACACTTGACGCCGCCGCCAGGTGGATGTAGCCGTCACCCTTCCGCAAGGGCCTCAGCAGGGGCCGGCCGGTGCCGTCCGGCTTGCCCAGGCCGCAGAGGTCCATGAGGGTGGCATGCACGTCCAGCGTGTCCGTGGGCTCCTCCACCGCCGCGGGACGGAGATGGCCGGGCCACCAGAAGACGAGAGGGATGTCGAGCATCTCCTCATAGAGCGTGTAGCCATGGAGCACGCCGCCATGGTCGAACAGCTCCTCGCCGTGGTCCGAGGTGAGGACGACCAGCACCTCGCCGGGCGGCGCCCACTGCTTCACCTGCGCGAGGAAGCGTCCGAGCTCGGCGTCGTTGAAGGCGAACGAGCCCCGGTAGAGCCCGCGCAGCCGCTCGCGGTCGGCCGGACCTGCCGCGACCCCGCCCTTGCGCACGGCCATCAGTGTCTCCGTGCTGCCGTCGATCGAGGAGTGGATGCCGTGGGTGAACATCCCCCGGTAAGGCTCGGGGGGAGCGTACGGGTTGTGCGGGTGGATGGTGTGGAAGTAGAGGAATGCCCGCTCGCCCGGATCGAGCGTCCGCAGCCAGGAGAGAGCGGCGGCGTGGGCCTGGGCCGCGTTGTCGTTGAGCGCGTCCGGGCCGGCGTTGTCGGCATCCATCAGCACTTCGCGGGCGACGTGCTCGAACCCGCGGTCCGTGCCGAAGGAGCGGCTGACGTAGACGTTGCCCGAGAACAGGCCCGTCCGGTAGCCGGCGTCGCGGAACCGCTCGGCGAGGGTCGTGCCCTCGTCGCGCCTGAGCACCGAATCGCCGCCGGTGACCCCGGGCCGGCCGGGGAACAGCGCCGTGGTCGAGGGGATGGTGTGGGGCGCGACGCTCCGGTGGTGCCGGAAGGGCACCCCCGCGTGGGCCAGCCGGTCGTAGGTGGGAGAGACTCCCGGCTGGCCCACCGCGTCCGCCCGCAGGGCGTCCATGACGTAGACGATGACCACCCGCGGCGCTTTCTTCGGACCGTGTGAGGGCGGCTCCTGGGCCACGACCTCCCCCGGCTCGGCCGTCCCCGTTCCGCCTGTCAATCCCAGCCGCTCCCAGCGGCCCTCGGACCCGGCGCCGTGCGCCAGCAGGCGGACCCGTACGAACCCTGGAGCGGCCCCCACGGGCAGAGCGATCTGCCGCTCCTCACCGCCGCCTTCCCAGGCGAACCGTTGGACCGGCTGGCCGGGCTCCCGCTCGACGATCAGCTCGAAGCGCTGGCCGGGCCGCGGGTCGTCCGGCGGCACGAACGTTCCCACCAGCATCTCGCCGCCCGAGACCCGGTGGACGAAGTCGGTCAGAGAATCTCCAGACTGAAGGACGTCGGCACCGTCGAGCCGCACCTTGCCGGCCGGCCGGCTCGGCTCCACCCCCGCGGCCAGCACGCCGCGCGATCCCCAGTCGAACACGAGGTCGATGGGCACCCGGCCCAAGGGTAGATCCGCTG
>CAXTNS010000039.1:17948-18406 GCA_964245465.1 uncultured Thermoanaerobaculia bacterium | reverse complement strand
TGGCAGGGGCACCTTCACCGGATCCGTCAGGGGAAAAGCACCCAGGTCCCGCCCGGCGGCCCGCACCCGTACCGAACGGCTGGGCATTTCGCGGATGATGTCGAGCAGCAGCGTCCGATTTTTTTTTAATGAAAGTTTGACCACCTAGATCTTCACCGTCTTTCTCGGAGCCGGGGGCGACAGGGCCAGCCGCCGGTTGTACGACCAGGGCCACCAGCCGTTGAGGAAACGGTTACCTCCAAGCGTGGGGGGATAGGCGATCCGGCGCTGCTCGGTCAGCACGTCAGGCGCGTGTTGGCCGTCGAGGAGCAAACGTACCTCCGGCCCCCGGTCGCAGCCGGCGAGACCGCAGAGGAGGACCCCCGCCACGAGAGAGCCCATGCGCTTCATCAATCCGAATCTGGTAATCACGACATGTGCCAGCTCCATCCAACTCGCAATGGGGCACGAGGCGGCGA
>CAXTNS010000039.1:16797-17938 GCA_964245465.1 uncultured Thermoanaerobaculia bacterium | reverse complement strand
ATGCTAAAGGTGAAGCGGGGTTAGAGTCCAGCGGGCGGCGCCGGACGGCATCAGCTCTTGCGGAACGATCCTGTCCTCCTGCAAGCCGGTTATTTCTGGATCATCGTCACGCGCAGATTGGAGTACTTCCAGCCGTAGGTGGCGACCGCCGGCTTGCCGGCCGAGGGGCGGGCCTCCCCGAAGTGGCCGAGCTCCACGAAGAGGGAGCTGTCGCTCCAGCGGTTGCCCTGCGGGACCAGCAGCGCGTTGCCCCGGGCCGTGGCCTGCATCTCCGTGCTCCTGGGCGCAAAACCGCCACTGGAGATCTCGAAGAACGCCTTCCCGGTCGCGGCATCGTACGTGTACCGCAGGCGGTAGGTCCTGGAGCCGTCGGTCACCAGGTCGGCGTTCCGCAGCCGGCCGGTGCTTACGGCGCCGACCTTCATGTCGACGTTCTGGTTCAGGCCGATGAAGTTGCGGCCCCTTCCAAACACGTTGACGTTGCCGATCGTATTACCGCTGTAGCTGCCGCGGTGGATCCAGGCCAGGTTGTGGCTGCCCGCCTCGTACAGGGGATTCCACGGGCCGGGGGTCACGTCCCACTCGACGATCAGCTTCGCCAGCGACAGGGCGTAGGGGATGTCGATGCAAACCACGGCCGTCGGCTCGGTCCTGGTCGGCACGTGGATGAGCCCGGCCTGAGAGGCCTGGAAGACACGGGGCTCGGTCGGCCGCATGAGCAGGACATTGGGATTGCACTCCGCGCTCGGACCGCTCCCCTTGGCCCGAACCACCCCGGGCTCGTCCGAATTGCCGGCATGGCCGAGGGAGACGGTGAGACAGAGAGCCAGGGCGAACAGCGGCAGGGCCGATCTCATCATGTCGACAACCTCCAAAAGGGGACGGCGGAGCTTTTAGGAGATTATAGCAAATAGGCCATGTGGAGGGGAGTGGTGTTCCGGGCCGGACCGTTGACACCCCGCCTTCCAGCCCATTACATTAGGCCGTGCACCCCAACGCGTCTCCTGCCCCGTCCAGACCTGTCGGCGGGAGGGGTATCGTGGGCGCCATCCCGGCCCGCTACGGGTCGACCCGACTCCCCGGAAAGCCGCTGCTCCCCATCGCCGGAAGGCCGATGATCGAGCACGTCTACACCCGGGTG
>CAXTNS010000039.1:0-16787 GCA_964245465.1 uncultured Thermoanaerobaculia bacterium | reverse complement strand
GCATTGCCTGGGCCGCCCGCCGGTGGGACGCCTCTGCGGTCATCAACATCCAGGGCGACGAGCCGCTGATCGATCCCGAAGGGATCTCGCGGATCGCCGGGCACCTGGCCGCCAATCCAGAGGACTCCGTGGTGACGCTGGCGACTCCAGCCGAGCCCGGGGAGATGAACAATCCGAACGCCGTCAAGGTGGTGCTCGCCCGGGACGGATCGGCCCTGTACTTCAGCCGCTCGCCGATCCCGTATCCGAGAAACCCGGGGGGAGCGGCCCCCTTGAAGCACCTTGGAATCTACGGCTACCAGCGGGAGGCTCTGCTCAGGCTCGCGGGCCTGGAGCCCACGCCCCTGGAGCGGAGCGAATCGCTGGAGCAGCTCCGGGCACTGGAGAACGGCATTCCCATCCGGGTCCTGGTCGTCGACAGAGGGTCTCCCGGCGTCGATACGGCGGAAGACCTGGAGCGGGTGGAAACGATCCTCAAAGGATTCTGACCGAGGCGTCTTACCAAGGCTTACTAAGGGGAAATTGCATGGCGACCAAGTTCATCTTCATTACCGGCGGAGTCGTTTCGTCTCTAGGCAAGGGGGTGGCCGCCTCCTCCGTCGGTGCCATCCTGGAGGCGCGCGGCTTCTCGGTGACGCTGATGAAGTTCGACCCGTACATCAACGTCGACCCGGGCACCATGTCCCCTTACCAGCACGGCGAGGTCTTCGTGACCGACGACGGCGCCGAGACCGACCTCGACCTCGGGCACTACGAGCGCTTCACCCACACCCTCGCCTCCAAGCGGCACAACTTCACCACGGGCCGGATCTACGAATCGGTCATCAACAAGGAGCGGCGGGGCGACTACCTAGGCAAGACCGTGCAGGTCGTCCCCCACATCACCGACGAGATCAAGGAAGCCATGCGACGGGTCGCGGGCGAGCACGACGTGGTCATCGTCGAGATCGGCGGCACGGTGGGCGACATCGAGTCGCTGCCCTTCCTGGAAGCCATCCGGCAGTTCCGCCAGGAGCTGGGCCGGGGCAACGCCGTCAATATCCACCTCACCCTGGTGCCCTACATCGCGGCGGCCGAGGAGCTGAAGACCAAGCCCACCCAGCACTCCGTGCGCGAGCTGCGCGAGATCGGCATCTCGGCTGACATCGTCTGCTGCCGGGTGGACCGCGCCCTCCCCGAGGAGATGAAGAAGAAGATCGCCCTCTTCTGCAACGTCGACCCCCGGCAGGTCATCGCCGCCCGCGACGTCTCGACCATCTATGAGGTCCCCCTGATGTTCTGCCGCGAGGGGCTGGACGACGTCGTCCTGGAGCTGCTGAACCTCCCCCACTACGACCGCGACCTCTCCCGCTGGGAGAGCCTGGTGGCGCGCGTCAAGAACCCGCACCACCACGTGCGAGTGGGCATCGTGGGCAAGTATGTCGAGTTCCCCGACGCCTACAAGAGCCTGAACGAGGCCCTGCTCCACGGCGGCATCGCCAACGACGCGAAGGTCGAGCTGGTCTACGTGGACGCCGAGGAGACCGAGGGTGCGAGCTACCCACGGGAGATGTTCAACGTGGACGCCCTGCTGGTGCCCATCGGCTTCGGCCGCCGCGGCACGGAAGGAAAGATCCGCGCCATCCGCTACGCCCGCGAGCACAAGGTGCCGTTCTTCGGCATCTGCCTCGGCATGCAGTGCATGACCATCGAGTACGCCCGGAACGTCTGCGGCATCAGGGACGCCACCTCCTCCGAGTTCGATCCGGACACCGAGCACGCGGTCATCTACAAGCTGCGCGACCTCCTGGGCGTCGAGGAGCTGGGCGGCACCATGCGCCTGGGCGCCTACCCCTGCAAGCTCAAGGAGGGCACGCTCGCCCGCCGCATCTATGGCGCGGCCGAGATCAGCGAGCGGCACCGCCACCGCTACGAGGTCAACCAGAAGTACCTGCAGACGCTGACCGAGCACGGCCTCGTGGTCTCCGGCCTGTCGCCCGACGGCAAATTCGTCGAGATGGTCGAGCTGCCGGACCACCCCTGGTTCCTCGGCTGCCAGTTCCACCCCGAGTACAAGTCGAAGCCCACGGAGCCGCATCCGCTGTTCGTCTCCTACATCGCCGCGGCCCTGGCCGAGAAGCAGCGGCGCTCCCGCAGCGAGAGCGCCGAGCTGCCGGTGCCGCAACGGATCCTCTCCGACGGCCCCGGCGTTACCGTGAAACCCGAGCATCCGCCGGAGGTCCCCTCCGAGGTCCAAGTTCAAGGGTGATTCAGGGCTGATGACCGTTCCGTCCGTCGAGCTGGCTCCCGGCGTCGTCGTGGGAGGCGAATCCCTTCCTGTCATCGCCGGCCCTTGCGTCCTCGAGAACGAGGACCTGGCGGTCGAGATGGCTCATACCCTGGCCGCCATGGCCGAGCGGCTGGGGATCGCCCTCGTCTTCAAGTCTTCCTTCGACAAGGCCAACCGCACCTCGATCTCGAGCTTCCGCGGCCCGGGCCTCGAAGAGGGGCTGCGCGTCCTGGAGATCGTGAAGCAGGAGACCGGCCTCTCCGTGCTGACCGACGTCCACGAGCCCGCCCAGTGCGAGCCGGCCGCCCGGGTCTGCGACGTGCTCCAGATCCCCGCCTTCCTCTGCCGCCAGACGGACCTCGTGGTGGCCGCCGCGAAGACGGGCCGGGCCGTCAACGTCAAGAAAGGCCAGTTCGTGGCGCCGGACGACATGCGCCGGGTGGTCGAGAAGGCCCGCGCCTCGGGCAACGACCGGGTCACCGTCACCGAGCGCGGCGTTTCCTTCGGCTACCACAACCTCGTGGTGGACATGCGGAGCTTCGCCATGCTCCACGACGACGGCATCCCCGTGATCTACGACGTCACGCACTCCCTCCAGCTCCCCGGCGGTGGCGAGCAGAGCGGCGGGATGCGGCGCTACGCCGAGCCCCTCGCCCGGGCCGCCGTGGCGGCCGGCGCGGACGGGGTGTTCCTGGAAGTCCATCCCGACCCGCCCCACGCCCTCTCCGACAGTGCCGTGCAGCTCGACCCAGAGCGGGCGGAGAAGCTGCTGCGGTCGTTGATCGCTCTAAGAAGGGCGGTCGTGGAATGAGGTCCCCCCGCGAAGCCGCCCGGGAGGTCCTGGAGACTGAGGCCGCGGCCGTCCGCGGACTGATCGGCCAGCTCGATGAACGCTTCGACCGCGCGGTCGATCTGCTCAAGTCCTGCACCGGCCGGGTCGTCTGCACGGGCATGGGCAAGAGCGGCATCGTGATGAAGAAGATCGTCGCCACTCTGGCCTCGACGGGTACGCCCTCCTTCTTCCTCCACCCCGCCGAAGCCGTCCACGGGGACCTCGGCATGATCGTGCCGGGCGACGTGGTGCTCGCCGCCTCCTACTCGGGCACCACCGAGGAGCTGCTCCGCCTCGTCGAGACCCTGAAGCGGCTGGGCGTGCCCCTGGTGGTGATGACGGCCAACGCCGCCTCTCCCCTGGCCCGGCACGCGGACCTGCACCTGCCGGTCGCCATCGACCGCGAGGCCTGTCCCCTGGGGCTCGCTCCCACGGCCTCCACCACCGCCGCTCTCGCCATGGGCGACGCCCTCGCCATGGCCCTCCTCGAAGCGCGGGGCTTCACCCGCGAGGATTTTGCCCTGCTGCACCCCGCTGGCCAGCTCGGCAAGCGCCTCCTCAAGGTGGACCAGCTCATGCACGCGGGCGACGCCCTGCCCAAGGTGGCCACGGACACGCCCATGCGCGAGGCCATCTACGAGATGTCGAAGAAAGGGCTCGGCATTACGGCGGTGGTCGATGGCGACGGTCGCCTCGTGGGCTGCATCTCCGACGGCGACCTGCGCCGCCTCCTCCAGACGGACGACGGCACCATCCTCCGCCACACGGCTGGAGAGTGCATGACCGTGAACCCCCGCACCATCGCCGGCAGCGAGTTGGCCGCCGCCGCCCTGAAGGTGATGGAAGACCACCGCATCACCTCTCTCTTCGTCTGCGACACGGCGGGGCGGCTCGAAGGCGTGGTCCACCTGCACGACCTCTGGGGCCTGGAGCTGTTCTGATCCATGTCTGATCCCATGAAGATGTCCTCTGACGAGCTGGTCCGCCGCGCCCGGGATCTCGACTGGCTGCTCTTCGACGTCGACGGAGTCCTCACCGACGGCCTCCTCTTCTACGGCCCCCAGGGCGAGAGGTGGAAGGTCTTCGACGTGCGCGACGGCCTGGGCCTGAGGCTCGCCCAGGACGCGGGGCTCAAGATCGGCGTCCTCACCGGCCGGGGCAACGCCGCCCTGGAGACCCGGGCCCGGGAGATCGGCTTCGACGCCCTGATCCAGGGCCGCCACGACAAGGACGCCGCCTTCACCGAGTTCCTCCTCCAATACGGCGCCGCGTCCGAACGGGTCGCCTACATGGGCGACGACCTCCTGGACCTCCCCGTGCTGCGCCGCTGCGGCCTCTCCTTCGCCCCGGCCGACGCCGTCTTCGACGTGCGCAAGCGGGTCCACCGGGTCGTCTCCAGGCCGGGGGGACGGGGCGCCGTGAGGGAAATGTGCGAGCTGATCCTCCGCGCCCGCGGGCACTGGGACGCGCTCGTGGCCCATCTCCTCGTCGAGTGGTAGGGGCCCCCGTGCCCAGGAAGCGCAATCCCCTGAAAGTCCGCTTGGAGACGGCGCTGCTCAACGCCGGCCTCAAGGTGTTGACCGCCACGCTGGGACGCCTGCCCTGGTCCACCTCGCAGCGGGTCGGCCGAGCCATCGGCGGCCTCGGCTGGCGCCTCTCGCGCCGGGACCGCCGCCGCACCCTGGACCACATCGCCCTCGCCTACCCCGAGATGACGGAAGCCGACCGCCAACGCCTCGGCCGTGCCTGCTTCCGCCACCACGGCACCACCCTCGGCGAGTGCCTCCACCTCTTCCACCGCGACTGCGGCTTCATCGCCGGCATCGTCGAAATCCGGGGTTGGGAGGAGATCGAGAAGGCGCGGGCGGCGGACCGGCCGATCCTCATCCTCACCGGCCACTGCGGCAACTGGGAGCTGCTCGCCGCCGCCATCAACTGCCGCGGCCTCGGCATGGCCGTCGTCGCCCGTCCCCTCGACGAGCCGGACCAGCAGCGCATGCTCGCCGGTCTGCGCGAGCGTTTCGGCACCCCCACCATCGCCCGCGGCAGCGAAGGAGCGGCCCGTCAGCTCCTCATCGCCCTGCGCAAGGGTGGCGCGCTCGGCATGCTGATCGACCAGGACACCAAGGTCGACGGCGTCTGGGTCCCCTTCTTCGGCCGCCCCGCCTTCACCCCTGTGGGAGCCGCCAAGATCGCCCAGAGACAGAACACCGCCGTCATCCCCACCTTCATCGAGCGCCTCGAAGACGGCCGCCACCTCGCCACGTTCCACCCGCCGCTGGACCTGCCGGACGACGAGACCGGGGCCACGGCTCTGATGACGGCGAAGATCGAGGAGCAGGTCCGCCGCCGCCCCGAGCAGTGGGTATGGATGCACCGCCGGTGGCGGCGGCAGCCGCAACAGGCATAGAGCGTGTTAGAGTAACGCCATGGCCACGGATCCCCGGCAGAGGCTCACAATTCAGGAATATTTGGTCTTCGAGCGTCAATCGGAGACCAAGCACGACTATTTCGAAGGCGAGACCTTCGCCATGAGCGGAGCGAGCCGTCTCCATAGCCTGATTACCGTCAACATCTCTGGCGAGATCCGGAATCAGCTCAAGGGGCGTCCCTGCGAGGTCTACGCGGAATCCATGCGGGTGCGGACCCCTGACGACCTCTTCACCTACCCCGACGTGGTTGCCGTGTGCGGCGAGCCCCAGTTCGCCGATACGGAATTCGACACCCTGCTCAATCCGATGTTGATCGTCGAGGTTCTGTCTCCAACGACGGAAGGGTACGACCGGGGGCTCAAGTCCTCCCGCTATCGGTCGATCCCGACTCTCGTTGAGTACGTCCTGGTGTCTCAGGACCGGTGCCACGTCGAGCATCTCGTCCGCCAGACGAACGGCGGCCACTGGCTTCTGGAGGAGATCTCGGATCTCGACGGCACCCTGGATCTGCAGTCCATCGGCTGCCGTCTCCCCCTGACGGAGATCTACGACCGGGTTTTCCTGCTCTGAAATTCTGTTGACGGCGATGCGGTAAACTCCTCCGCCGTGCGTCACCGCCTCTCCGCCCTCCTCCTCGGCTCCCTACTGATCCTTCCTGCCTGCCGCTCGCAGTCCGAATCGGCCGCCGCGGGAGCCTGGGACCGGCTAGATCTCTGGCGAGTCAAGCCCGAGGCCGAGTCCACCCCCGCGGAATGGCAGAAGGCCACCATCCGGCAGATCTCCTACCTGGGCGCCGCGGAAGTGCGGGACATGCGGCTCGTGCCCGCCCAGCAGCTCCTCCACTTCCCCAAGCGGACGGCCGGACAGGTGAAGGCCCTGGAGCAGCGGGCCAGCTCGCGCGTGCGGTGGACGATCCAGCCCGGCCAGAACGCCTACTTCTCCTTCGTCCCCCTGGGCACCACCAACGGCTGCGCCTGCATCTACCTCGTCGGCGTACGCGAGGCGCCGGACAAGATCAAGGAGCTCTACCGGGTCACCGCCGAGCCGGTCGCTTCCTGGGCGCCCGCCGCCGTGGAGGTGGACCTCTCGCCCTACGCCGGCCGCCAGATCGACCTGCTGATCCAGATCGAGGGCCCGGCCGCGCACGCTCCCGGGCAGCCGGTCCCGAGCGTCCTCTGGGGGAGCCCCGCGGTCTACAGCCGCAAGCCCCTCTCAGCCTCGAAGACCGCAAAGGACGCCAAGCCCAACATCCTGCTGATCGGCTTCGACACCCTGCGCGCCGACGCTCTGGGAGCCTGGGGGCGGGATCCCAGCCTCACGCCGGCCCTCGATCGGCTGGCCGGGCAAAGCGATGTCTGGCTCCAGACCTACAGCGCCTTCAACGTCACCAATCCGAGCTTCGCCTCGATCCTGACCGGCCTCTACGGCAAGAACCACGGCATCTACGACCTCCAGACGCCCCTCCCCCCGAGCCACACCACCCTGGCCGAGATCCTCAAGGGAGCGGGCTACGACACGCTGGCCTTCATCTCGGCGAGCCACCTCGGCAACCACGCCTCCGGCCTGGGTCAAGGCTTCGACACGGTGAGCACCGCGACCGAGCACTACGCGGCCGAGATGCCGGTCGACATGACGATGGACTGGCTGGAGGAGCGCGTCGGTAAGGCCAGCAAGCCCTTCTTCATCTGGCTCCACCTCTTCGATCCCCACACGCCGCACACGCCGCCGCAGCCCTACGCCCTTGGGTTTCGGCCCTCCCAGCCCGTGGGACTGTCCCCTGTACGCTCCTGGTTTCCCTTCCGCCAGCCCGCGCCCCGGGGCTTCACCGAGGCCGTGCTGGGTGGTGACCGCGACCTTTACGACGGCGAGGTTGCCTATCTCGACCGCCAGACCGGCCGTCTGCTCGACTTCCTGGAGAGCCGCGGGCTGCTGGAGAACACGATCGTGGCCGTGGTGGCCGACCATGGCGAGAACCTGGGCGACCACGGCATCCGCTTCCGCCACGCGGGCCTCTTCGACACCACGACGCACGTGCCGCTGATGATCCGCTGGCCGGGAGGGCAGCGCGAGGGGCGGCGCATCGAGGGGCTGGTGCAGACGCTCGACCTCTTCCCCACTCTTGTGGCCGCCGCCGGCCTCCCGGTGCCGAAGCAGGATGGCACCGATCTCAAGGAGCTGACCGAAGGCGAGCATCGCGGGCGTCGGGGCCGCCGCGCCGTCTTCTCCGAGCACGCAGGCCGCCTCGGCGTCTCCGTGCGTACACCCGACTGGCGCTACGGCCTGAACCAGGGAAACGACAAGTTCCTCCCCGACGGTCCCTATCTCTACGACCTCAAGGCCGATCCCGGCGAGACCCGTAACCTCGCCGGCCAGGGCCTCCCCGTCGAAAAAGAGCTGAACGGCCTCCTCCTGCGCTGGATCGCCGACCGCCGCAAGAGCCCCAACCCGCAGAGCCGGGATCTGACGGAGGAGGAAGAGCAGAGGCTGCGGGCGTTGGGGTACGGGTAACCCGTCCGGGTGTTGATGCCCGGGCGGGGCCTCGAAGGCATAGACATCTCTACCTAAAGATCCGCCTCCATCTCCGCCGCCTTCTTCTTCCGGAACCTTTCCGCGAAGAACGCCGCCCCCACGCCCAAGAGGTAGAGGCCGAGGGCCGGCACCGCGAAGATGCAGAGGTTCACGACGTCCGGCGTCGGCGTGATGATGGCGGCGACGATGAAGATGATCACCACCGCGTGGCGGAAGTAGCGCAGCAGGAAGCGCGGCGTCACCACCCCGATCAGCGAAAGCAGGAGGATGAACACCGGTAGCTCGAACATCAGGCCGAGCCCCAGGATCACCGTCAGCAGGAAGCCGAAGTACTTCTCGATCGTGATGACCGCCTGGAAGTTCTGGCCCATGCCCAGCAGGAACTTCGCCGCGAAGGGAAAGGCCACCGTGTAAGCGAAGGCGCCTCCCGCGAGGAAGAAGATCGTCGTGAAGAAGACGAATGGGATGGCCAGCATTCTCTCTTTGCGGTAGAGGCCGGGCGCCACGAAGGCCCAGACCTGGTACAGCACCACGGGCGAGGCCAGGAAGAGCGCCGCTAGGGCCGCCACTTTGAAGTAGAGGATGAAGGGGTCCGTCAGCCCCAGGAACGCCAGCTTGAGGCCCGGCTGGATCTTCTGGATGGGCGCCACCAGGAAGTCGAAGATCTTCTGGACGTAGTACCAGCAAGGCCCAAACGCCAGGGCCAGCGCCACAACCGAGTAGAGGATCCGCTTGCGCAGCTCCTCCAAGTGCTCCATGAGCGACATCCGCGCCAGCTCATCCGCCGTGGGCGGCCGGGTCGGGCGCTGCATCTGGGGTGCGGTCGGCATGAGTGGCGGGAGACCTTCGGACGCGCGGCGCTACTTGGGATCTTCCGGATCCAGGGCGCGCACGGGAGCGGACCAGGGTTCGGTGTCTGCAGGGTGCGCCGGCGCCTCGCCAGGCTCCGCTATTTCGCGGCGCGCCGCCTCACCCGGCTCTTCGATCCTGCGCGGCCGGAGCACCGGCGGAACGGGTTGCTCGTCCAGCGCCAGCTCCGTGTTGAGGGTCCGCTTGAGCTCGTTCGTCGCCTTGCGGAACTCGGCGACTCCCCGACCCAGGGTACGTCCCATCTCCGGCAGCTTCTTGGGGCCGAAGATCAACAGGGCGAGGACGAAGATGAAAGCGATCTCGGGTAATCCCAGTGAACCCATGGGCCCTCCAAGCCTCCGATCATCGAGCCTGGAAGCAGGTCAAGTCAAGCCGGAGGCCCTCACCCGGCCAGTTCGTGGAATTTTGCCCCCAGGCGGCGCAGGTTGTGAGGGGAAACGGCCTCTCCAACCCCGGGGTGGGTCCGTTCCCCTGGTGGTACACTGATGAGCATGAGACGTTCATGGCGCATCGCAGCAATCGTACTTTTCATGGTCGCGCTGGCGCTCGGCGGCCTGCTGGGCGACCGGCTCCTCGCCGTTACGGATGAGACGCGTGACTCCCTCAAGCTCTATACCGAGCTCATCAACGTGGCCCACGAGCGCTATGGCGCCGACGTGACCTATAAGGACCTCGTCTACTCCTCGGTCAACGGCATGCTCCGGGCCCTGGACCCGCACACCGCCTTCCTCTCCCCCGAAGCCTACGAGGGCATGCGGGAGAAGCAGCAGACCAGCTTCTACGGTCTCGGCATCCTGGTAGGCGTGCGCAACGGTCAGCTCACCGTGATCACCCCGCTCGAAGGCACGCCGGCTTCGCGCCTCGGCATCCAGGCGGGCGACGTCATCAGCACCATCGAGGGCGAGGCCACGGACCAGATGTCCCTCGACGAAGCCGTGGGCAAGCTCAAGGGTCCCAAGGGAACTCAGGTGAAGATCAGCATCGTCCGCCGCGGGCTCGAGCAGCCCCTGGCCATGTCGGTGACCCGGGCCGAGATCCCGCAGACCACGGTCCGCCAGTCCTATATGCTGAACGGCACGACCGGCTACATCCAGCTCACCGAGTTCGCCCGCGGCACCGGCCGCGAGGTGGCCGACGCCATCGAGAAGCTGCGCAAGGCCGGCATGAAGCAGCTCATTTTTGATCTGAGGAACAACGGCGGCGGCCTGCTTGACCAGGCCATCGAGGTCTCCGACCAGTTCCTGCCCGAGGGCTCGACGATCGTCCAGACCAAGGGCCGGACCCGCGACTCCTTCCAGGCCTACAAGTCGAGCGGCAAGTACCCCGCCCTCGAGGTGCCGGTCGTCGTGCTGGTTAACGAGGGCACGGCCTCGGCTTCGGAGATCGTTTCCGGCGCTCTCCAGGACCACGACCGCGGCTTGATCGTGGGTACCCCGAGTTGGGGCAAGGGCCTCGTGCAGACGGTGTACAACCTCTCCTACGGAGCGGGCCTCGCGCTGACCACGGCCAAGTACTACACCCCTTCGGGCCGACTGATCCAGCGCGACTACACCTCCTACTTCGACTATTACACCCACGCCGACGCGGGCTCACCCGAGATGAACGGCAAGGCTGTCACTGACGACGAGATCTTCCACACTGACCTCGGCCGCAAGGTCTACGGCGGCGGCGGCATCACGCCCGACGTGGTCGTCAAGGACGAGGAGCTCTCCCCCTTCGAGCAGTTCCTCCTCTCCAGGAACGCCTACCTGAACTTCTCCGTGGACTATGCCAGCCGCAACAAGGTGGCCAAGGACTGGAAACCGGACACGGCCAAGGTCCTCGACGAGCTCGGCAAGTGGTTGATCAAGGAAAAGCTCGCGACCCAGGAGGAGGTCGACAAGAACCTCGTCGACAAGGACATCCGCGATTACTCCATGCTCCAGATCCGCGCCGAGTTGGCGAACACGGCCGGCGGCCAGGAAGCCCGGCACCGCGTCCTCTCCGAGGGCGACATCCAGCTCCAGGAAGCCCTGAAGCTCTTCGGCCAAGCCGCCGACATGATGGCCCAGCGCCGCGAGCTGGCCCCCAAGATCGAGCGGGGGACGCAGACGAAGGGGATGTAGGAAAAAAGCCTCAGCTCTGGGATGGAAAGGCCGGCGGGGACGCCGGCCTTTTTCTTGTGCTGCTGCCCCTCCTGGTGAGGGTTCAATGCCGGAAGTGCCGCGCTCCCGTGAACAGCATCGCCATGCCCGCCTCGTCCGCCGCGGCGATCACCTCGTCGTCCCGCTTGCTCCCGCCGGGCTGGACCACGGCCGTGATCCCCGCCCTGGCCAGCACGTCGAAGCCGTCGCGGAAGGGGAAGAAGGCGTCCGAAGCGGCCACGCAACCCGCGACCGGGAGCCGCGCCTTTTCGATGGCCAGGCGGCAGGAGTCCACCCGGCTCATCTGGCCGGCGCCCACGCCCACGGTCTGGTGCTCGTTGGTCACCACGATGGCGTTGGACTTGACGTAGCGCACCACCTTCCAGGCGAATTCCAGGGCCCGGCGCTCCCCGGCCGTGGGCTGGCGCTTCGTGGGCCACGTCCAGGCTGAAGCGTCGTCCGGGAAGGCGTCCGGCGGCTGGGCGAGGAAGCCGCCGTCGAGGGCCCGCAGCTCGATCTCGTCCTTGGAGGGAGCGTAGACCGGACATTCCAGGACGCGAAGGTTCTTCCTGGCGGCGAAGCGGGCGCGGGCCTGTTCGTCGAAGCCGGGGGCCAGCAGCACCTCCACGAAGAGGTCGGCCATGGCCTCGGCGAGCGCGTCGTCCGCCGGGCGGTTCAGGGCGATCACGGAGCCGAAGGCCGAGACGGGATCGGTGGCGAGGGCCCGCCGGTACGCCTCGGCCAGGTCCGCCCCTTGGCCGATACCGCATGGGTTGTTGTGCTTGACGATCACCGCCGTGGGCTCTTCGAACAGGCCGGCCATCTTGCGCGCCGCGTCCGCGTCCAGGAGGTTGTTCCAGGAGAGCTCCTTGCCCTGGAGGGCTGTGAAGCCGCCGAAGACGCCGGGACCGGACGTATCGGAATAGACGGCGGACGGCTGGTGCGGGTTCTCGCCGTAGCGCAGCAATATCTCGCGTTTCAAAGTCAGGTCGCGCCGCAGTCCCAGGGTCTTCTTCTCGGGAAACTGGCCCTCGGACAACCATTCCGAGATGGCCGCGTCGTAGGACGCCGTCTGCTGGAACGCCTTCAAAGCCAGCCGCCGCCGCAGGGGCTCGGGCACCACGCCGTCCCCCTCCTCCAGGGCAGCCAGCACGGCCCCGTAGTCCGCCGGGTCCACGACCACCGCCACGCCGCCGAAGTTCTTGGCCGCCGCCCGCACCATGGTGGGGCCGCCGACGTCGATCATCTCCACCGTCTCCTCGAACGAGGCGCCGCGTGCGGCCGTCTCCCGGAAGGGGTAGAGGTTCACCACCACGAGGTCGATCCGATCGATCCCGTGCTCCGCGAGGGCGTCCAGATGACCGGGGACGGCGCGGTTCGCCAGGATGCCGCCATGGATCCTGGGGTGGAGCGTCTTCACCCGCCCGTCCAGGATCTCGGGAAAGCCGGTGACGCCGGAGACGGCCGTGACGGGGAGCCCCTTCTCCTCCAGGGACTTGAGCGTGCCTCCGGTCGAGACGATCTCGATCCCCAGGCGGGCGAGGCCGCGGGCCAGGTCCTCGAGGCCTGTTTTGTCGAACACAGAGATAAGAGCGCGGCGTACAGGGAGCATTGGACTCCTTGGACTGGAAAAGGACCGGGGGTGAGGCTCAGCGGGCTCGCGCGGCCCGGGGCAGGACGGTGAGGCGCGTCCCGCCGGCCGGCAGGTGGGCGCGGTCGTCGACGCCGCCTGCCGTGATCCAAATATATCGCAGGGCCAGGGTCACGTCCGTGACGGCGTGGCTGAAGGCCAGGGAGGCCGTGCCGAAGGCCGTCGAGCGGTCGTCAAAGCGGCCGATCCCCGAGGCGAAGTCGATGCGCCGGTACTCGCGGCCAACCATGGGGTAGAGCTCGCGCCCGCGGCGCAGGGCGGCGGCAATCAGGGGCGAGACGTCCTTGCGCGTCTCGAGCCCGGACTGGACGCCGTAGAAGACGAGCGGGAAGCGGGGCTCGGCCGTCTCCGCGTAGCGCAGGAAGTCCACGAAGTAGCGCCCCTCCTCGGCATCTGCTCCTGAGGCGGCCAGAGGATTGTTGGCGTCGGCCACGTAGTGGGCCACGACGCCCAGTCGGCGGACGATCTCCTCGAACGGCTGATGGGAGCGGATGGCCTGGACGGCCGCATTGACCGCGGCGAGGGCGGCCTGGTCCAGG
This sequence comes from uncultured Thermoanaerobaculia bacterium, assembly GCA_964245465.1. GTDB lineage: Bacteria > Acidobacteriota > Thermoanaerobaculia > Multivoradales > UBA5704 > DATARR01. The sequence goes on along the minus strand of CAXTNS010000039.1, from coordinate 3,542 downwards.
GAGCCGGAGCCGTCCGGGTTCTTCATGTGACGTCCGGAATCGGTATCCAAGAACGGGGCGTTGACCCCCTCCTCGAAGACGCGGCGGTGCTTGTCGATCTGGCGGGCGAGGTCTGGTGGCGAGAGCCGGGCCGCCTCGCCGGCGATGGTGACCTGGGTGGCAGGAGTCCAAGCGAGGGCCGGAGCGGTCCACAGAAGGAGCGCTGGGAGCAGGAGCCCAGGGAACGCGAACGTCTGGCGCGGCATGGAGGGATTGTACGGCAAAAGGCCTTGCCGGAGCCTCGATATCGTCGTAGGGGCGGCCACGCAGGGCCGCCCTACAGAGGATACCTACGAGCCCGCGCGCCGCAGGTGGATGTTGCCGTTGAAGGTCTTGAAGCTCATCTCGGGCCCGCCGCCGTTGATGGCCCCGAAGACGCCGCGCTCCACCTTGACCCGGTACCGGCCGCCGGAGCGCCCTTCCTGGTTTCCCGCCGGCTGCTGGCGCAGCCCCCCGGCCAAGTAGGTGTAGACGACGCCGTTCTGCGACTCCATCCGCAGATTGGCCTTCGTGCCGGCGGGGAACGTTACGTCGACGTCGCCGTTGAGAGAGCTGAACGCCATGGCCTTGTCCGGGGTAACCGAGGTGAGGTTCACGACGACCTTGCCGTTGATGGTGTGGGCCACCACGGACCCGGCCACCTGCCGCGCCTCGATGGCGCCGTTGTTGTTCGACAGCTCGTGATCGCCGCGCACCCCCGTGATCCGGATGTCGCCGAGGACCACGGTAGACAGCCGGACCGACGTCTGCGCCGGCACCTGGATGTGCAAGTCGACGGAGATCGTCGGCGACCCCGAGGAGATGGTGACGGCGTTGTCCTGCTCCTCGATGTCGAGGCCGACGCCGGTCATGGGGATCCGCCGCAGACCCTCCTTGCTCTTCGGAGGCGGCGGATCTCCCGGCTCACGCCCGAGCTCCTGGGCCGTGGCCTCGACCACCACCGAGCTCCCGCTGTGGGCCTCCACGGTGATCGAGCCCGCCATGACTTCCACCCGCAGGCGGACGGGCCGGGAAGGGTCCGTCAGCGGCACGTTGTAGCGCTCGGCCTTTCCTTCCTGAGACAGGGAGGGCCGGGGAATGAGGAGCATCGCCGCGGCGGCGGCAAGCGCCAGAACAGTTCGTTTCATGGGGCAGTCTCCTTGTGCTCCTGGTTGCGGACCAGGATGTCTCCATTGATCGTGGCGAAGGCGAGCTCCGGCCCGCCGCCGCCGATGGCGACCCCGAAAGCGCCGGACTGCTGGAGGACGAACCGTCCATCCCGCGGGTTGCCCGCCGGCGTGGCGAGGCTCCTCGGGGTGTAGGGGAAGTCGGTGTAGACCTCGCCGTTCATCGTCTTGAAGCGCAGATCGGCCTTGAGGCCCGGTCGGAAGGCTACGTCCACCCCGCCGTTGACCGTCTCGAACTTGCAGGGGCCGTTGGGATGGGCCGCGAAGACGACCTTCACCGGGCTGTTCACCGAGCGGGCGCTGCCGGCACCGCGTACGCCGGTCATCTCCACCTTGCCCATGACGCTCGCCACCTTGAACGGCCCGTCCGTGCCGGTCACCCGGACGTCGCCGAAGACCGTGCTCAGGTCGATCGACGTCCCAGCCGGCACGCGCAGCTCGAAGCTGTAGGTGGCCCGCTCGCTCACGCGGTCGCGATCGCGATCGCGGCTACCGTCGAAACAGTCCTTCTTCTCGCAACGGAACGGGCCGTCTACGTAGAGCGTCACCCGATTGCCCTCCTGCTTGCGGTCCAGCGTCACCAGGCGCCGCGCCTCGGCGATCTCCTCCTTGGTGCTGCCGGTGAACGTCTCGTGGATCACGATCTCCACGGCATCGCCGTTCGTAGCTGTAGCGCTTTTTCCTGTGGCAATAATGGAGCCGCGGAAGCCGTCGACTTCGAGAACCCTGGGGCCGCCGCCGGCCGTGAAGGTCTTGACCTCGCGCCAGGTGCGGCTCTCCTCCAGGGCCGCGGCGGGCAGAGCGGTGCTGATCGCGGCGAGCACCACCAGGAGCGCGCCGCGGCGGAATGCGATGGACATCGTCTTCCTCCTTTTAGATCCGGCGTTCGAGACGCCGGCGCAAGTAGTCCCGTACAGTGGGGTCGATCTCGGGATCATCGGCCACCCGCGACAGCAGCGGCCGCGCGCCGGGGGCTTCGACCAGCAGGTCGACCAGCGCGATCTGGACCATGGGCGAATCCTGGCGCGGCAGGCTGTCGACCAGCGTCTTCTGGACGCGCGGCCGCTCGACGACGGTGCCCAGGGCGTCGATCGCCGCCAGGCGGACGTTGACGTTGGGGTCCTCGGCCACGGCCGCGAGCAGGGCCGCGAGCACGCGCTCGTCCGTGGGACCGGCCGAGCGCCCGTAGCTCACCCCCTTGAGCCGCTCGCTCGCCGACTCCTGCTGGAGGAGCGAGAGAGTGACCATGCGCGACAGGGAGCGGACCTCCTGCCGCAGCTCGGTCATCTCATGGGTACGCTCGGTGCCCGGCACGCGGGTTCCCAGAAGGACGCCGAGGACGAGGGCCGGGAGCGCCCAGGCCACGCCCAAGCGCACGGGCCGTGGCAGGAGCGCGGCGACGATCGCGCGCCAGCCGCGGGACGGCCGCGCTCGCTCCGCCTCCTGGTCGAGCATGTGGTAGAAGCGCTGCCGCAGAGCGGGGCCCGGCTGCTCTTCCGGCAGGCGGTCGAGGGCGTCCCAAAGCCGCCGCAGCGACTCTTCCTCGGGCAGGTCTTTGGGGTCGAAATCTTCACGTGCCATGAGAAGCCTCCATCTCGGGCGCCTGAAACACCTCCTGGAGCCGGCGCAACGCCCGATGCACCCGTACCCGCACCGTGCCGGCGTTGCAGCCCACGAGGGCGCCGATCTGGTCGTAGCTGAGCCCGCTGGTGCGCGACAGCAGCAGGAGCTCGCGTTTGTCCACGGGGAGTTGGAGGAGAGCCGCGCGCAACCGCTCGATCGACTCGGCCGACTCGATCCGCTCGATGGGCAGAGGCTCCTGGCTGGGACGATCGGCGAGATCCTCGTCACTGGTCATCTCCCGCCGCCCCCGCCGGCCGAACCAGTCCGCCGACACGTTGCGGGCCAGCGCGTACATCCAGGCGTTGAATTCCCCGCGGACGCGAAAGCTGGCTTTGTACTTGAGCATGCGAACGAAAACCTCCTGCACCAGGTCCTCGGCCACCCCACGGTCGCCGGTCAGTCGAAACAGGTAGTTGAACAGACGCACGTGGTGCCGCTCGAAGAGGATGCCCAGCTTCTCGACATCGCCGTCGCTCACCTGGCTCATCAGTGCGTCATCCGAGTTCCGGTCCAAAAGCCCCCCATCTCCTGCGTCTGTGGATGGATACCGGCCGACCCGGCAAAGGTTACAGCGCAGGGTCGGCGTAGCACCCCTGGGAGCGCCGGCATCCCTGCCGGCCCTGCCAACCCGGCTTCTCAGGACGGCGAGGACACCACCCGCCCCAAGAGCCTTCCCGTCAACCCCGGCTCCAGCCTCGCCGCTGTCTCCGTAAC
>CAXTNS010000038.1:15442-20475 GCA_964245465.1 uncultured Thermoanaerobaculia bacterium | reverse complement strand
GCCTGGATGGGTCCGCTCCTCGAATGGATGGAGACCCACGAGCCCGATCTTCGCTTCCGCCGCCGGGCCGCGGCGCCACCGTTGCGCGTCCTCTGGCTGACGCCGCTCCGTGCCCTGGCGACCGACACCGAAGCCGCGCTCCGGGCGCCTCTGCGCGACCTCGGCATCCCCTGGACCCTCGAACGGCGCACGGGCGACACCTCCGCCACCATGCGCGACCGGCAGCGGGAGAAGCTCCCGACCGCCCTGGTCACCACGCCAGAGAGCCTCTCCGTCCTCCTCTCCCGGACCGACGCCCGCCACCTCTTTTCCGAGCTGCGCCTGGCGGTGGTGGACGAGTGGCACGAGTTGCTGGGCAACAAACGCGGCGTGCAGACGGAGCTGGCCCTGGCCCGCCTGCGCCGCTTCCGTCCGGACCTGCGCACCTGGGGCGTCTCGGCCACCCTCGGCAACGTCGACACGGCGCTGGCTGCCCTGGTCGGGACGGACAAGAAAGGCCGGCTCGTCCGGGGCGCCGCGCCCAAGGAGGTCCGGATCGACTCGCTGATTCCGGACACCATCGAGCGCTTCCCCTGGGCCGGCCATCTGGGCCTGCGGCTCCTGCCGCGGGTCGTCGAAGCCATCGAAGAGGGGCGCACGGCCCTCGTTTTCACCAACACCCGCTCGCAGACGGAGATCTGGTACCAGGCCCTGCTCGACGCCCGGCCGGAGTGGGCCGGCGAGATCGCCCTCCACCACGGCTCGCTGGACCGCAAGGTGCGCGACTTCGTGGAGGACGGCCTGCGCGCGGGCACCTTCCGCTGCGTCGTCTGCACGTCGAGCCTGGACCTCGGGGTCGACTTCGCTCCCGTGGACCGCGTCCTCCAGGTGGGGAGCCCCAAGGGAATCGCCCGCCTCGCTCAGCGCGCCGGCCGCAGCGGCCACCGGCCCGGAGCCCCCAGCCGGGTCACCTGCGTGCCCACCAATGCCTTCGAGATGGTGGAGGTGGCCGCCGCCCGCAGAGCCCTCGACGCTGGACGGATTGAGCCGCGGGCGCCCCAGGAGAAGCCCCTTGACGTGCTGGCCCAGCACCTGGTGACCGTCGCGGCGGGCGGCGGCTTCCGCTCCGGCGAGCTGTTCGAGGAGGTCCGCACGGCCTGGGCCTACCGGGGCCTGACGCCGGCCGAGTGGGACTGGACCCTCGACTTCGTCACCCGCGGCGGACCAGCCCTCGCCGCTTATCCCGAATACCGGCGGGTCGTGGAACGCGACGGCTTTTATACCATCGCGGACCGCACGGTGGCCCGGCGGCACCGCATGGCCATCGGCACCATCACGAGCGACGCCGCCGTGGGTGTCCAGTACCTCACGGGCGGCCGGCTGGGCACGGTCGAGGAGTCCTTCATCGCCCGCCTGCGGCCCGGAGACCGCTTCATCTTCGCCGGCCGGCTGCTGGAGCTGGAGTCCGTGCGCGACATGACGGCCTACGTCAAGAAAGCCCGCGGCCGGGAAGGCTCCGTGCCGCGCTGGATGGGCGGCCGCCTCCCTCTCTCAACGGCTCTCGCGGCCTCCGTGCGCGAGCGTCTGGAGGAGGCCCGGAACGGCGTCTTCGAAGGCCCCGAGATGGCGGCGGTGCGTCCCCTCCTGGAGCTTCAGGCCGCGTGGTCCGCCATCCCCGCGGCCGACGAGCTGCTGATCGAGCGGCTCAAGTCGCGCGACGGCCACCACCTCTTCCTCCACCCCTTCGAGGGCCGGCTGGTGCACGAAGGCTTGGCGGCGCTCTTCGCGTGGCGGATCTCGCGCCTCACTCCCATCACCTTCGCCCTGTCCGTCAACGACTACGGCATCGAGCTCCTCTCGCCCGACCCGGCGCCCATCGAAGACGCCCTGGCGGCGGGCCTCCTGGAGCCGGGCGACCTGGCGGCCGACATCCTCGCCAGCCTGAACGCGGCCGAGATGGCCCGGCGCCAGTTCCGCGACATCGCCCGCATCGCCGGCCTGCTGTTCCAGGGCTTTCCAGGACAGAAGAAAGCGGCCCGCCACCTCCAGGCGTCGAGCGGCCTCTTCTACGAAGTCTTCGCCAAGTACGACCCGGGCAACCTCCTGCTCCACCAGGCCCACCGCGAGGTTCTGGAGCAGCAGCTCGAAAGGAGCCGCCTGGGCCGCACCCTCGCCCGCCTGTCCGTGGCGCGGGTCACCCTCCTGGAGATCGCCCGGCCGAGCCCCCTGGCCTTCCCCCTCATGGTGGACCGCCTGCGCGAGGGGAAGCTCAGCTCCGAGAAACTGGCCGACCGCGTCCGCCGCATGCAGGCCCAGCTTGAAAAGGCCGCGGGATGATTCGCGTTGACCTTCAAGGTGAATCCGTCTGCCTTCTCCCCGAACGGGCCCTGTTCTGGGAACGGACCGCGACCCTCATCGTGGCCGACGCCCACCTCGGCAAGGCCGCGTCTTTTCGAGCCGCCGCCATCCCTCTTCCAGGCGGTACCACGACGGAAACCCTCTCCCGGATGACCTCTGCGCTTGAGCGGACTGGCGCGAAACGTCTCCTCCTCCTGGGCGATTTCTTCCACGCCAAGTCCGGAAGGGCCAGCCGGACCCTCTCGGCGATCTCGTCCTGGAGAGACCGTCATGAGGATCTGGAGATCGTCCTCGTGCGCGGCAACCACGATCGCGGAGCCGGAGATCCGCCTGCGGAATGGGGCTTCGCCTGCTGCGACGAGCCCTGTCTGGAGCCGCCCTTCGCCTTCCGGCACCACCCGGCCGAGGAGCCCGGTAAATACGTCCTCGCAGGACATATCCATCCGGCGGTGCCCCTGGCCGGTCCGGCCCGGCAGCGGGAGAAGCTGCCGTGCTTCCTCTTTGGGGTCCGGGTCGGCCTGCTCCCGGCCTTCGGGGACTTTACGGGCGGAGCTACGGTCCGGCCCCGAAGGGGAGACCAGGTCTATGCCGTTGCCGGAGATGAGGTCATTCGGATCGCAACTGGATAATCCTGGCACACTTATTGCCCTATCTCCTTGGCCGTAAAGGAGGATAGGCACCATGGCCCAAACCACCAAGGACAGGGTTGTGTATCACGTCGTCCCGAATTCTTCAGGCGAACGCTGGGTGGTCTCTCAAGAGAAAGCCGAGTTCCGCCGGGAGTTCGATACCAAGGAAGAAGCCGTCGAGTTCGCCAAGGAGCGAGCCCGCAAGGAGGAGCTCGGCCAGGTGAAGGTCCACAAGAAGGACGGCAACATGGAGTACGAGTCCACCTACGGCGAAGACCCGCGTCGTTCGCCGAGCTAGAGAAACGCCGCAGATCCCTCGACAACGCGAACGAGCCTCTCGCACCACCCTGCGGAAGGCTCGTTCCGGCCGGCGAGCCTTCCATAGAGGTCAACGGCTGTCTCGTTCCGATCCGCCACCGCCTGCTGGAACGCCAAGCTCTGCGTGAGGTCGGCCGGTACCCGGCACCGGCGGCGAGGAAGCGGCTCGGTGGGTCTGCCTGACCATCTCCAAGGTACCAGAGCCGGAATGCCCCCTCCCTCCCCCCTTGTTGTCCATTCTGGCGTGCCTGGTTTTCGCCTCCTATGGACATCCGCAGCAAGCTCGCCATCCTCGCCGACGCGGCCAAATACGACGCTTCCTGCGCCAGCAGCGGTGCGCGCCGGGGCGGTAACGGCAAGGGCCTCGGCAGCAACGAGGGCACCGGCATCTGCCATAGCTACACGCCGGACGGCCGGTGCGTCTCCCTCCTCAAGATCCTGCTGACCAACCACTGCGTCTACGATTGCCAGTTCTGCGTCAACCGGATCACGAGCGACGTCCCCCGGGCGCGGTTCACCCCGGAGGAGGTCGTGGCGCTCACGCTCGACTTCTACCGGCGGAACTACATCGAGGGGCTCTTCCTCTCCTCGGGCGTGCTCCAGAGCCCGGACCACACCATGGAGCAGATGATCGCCGTGGCCCGCTCGCTGCGGGAGGTGCACGCCTTCAACGGCTACATCCACCTGAAGGCCGTGCCGGGCGCTTCCGAGGAGCTGGTCGCCGAGGCCGGCCGGTGGGCGGACCGCCTGTCGGCCAACATCGAGCTGCCCACCCAGGGGGACCTCGACCAGCTCGCCCCGGAGAAGAAGCGCGAGACCATCGAGATCACCATGGCCCAGATCCGCGAGCGGCGCGACGAGGCTGAGGCCGCGAAGAAGGAGAGCCCGGCCGCGCCCCGGTTCGCGCCCGCCGGACAGAGCACGCAGATGGTGGTGGGTGCAAGCGGCAGCCCGGACTCCGCGATCCTCCAGACGGCTTCGGACCTCTACCACCGGCACCGCCTGCGCCGCGTGTACTACACGGCCTTTTCGCCCTTCCCCAAGGCCGACCCGCGCCTGCCCGTGAAGCCCGCGCCCCTGATCCGCGAGCACCGGCTCTACCAAGCCGACTGGCTCCTGCGCCACTACGGGTTCAAGGTCGAGGAGATCACCACGCCGGAGCAGCCGAACCTGGATCTCGCCATCGACCCCAAGCTCGCGTGGGCCTTGCGGCACCGGGCGTTCTTTCCAGTGGATGTGAACCGCGACTCGAAGTCCCGGCTGCTGCGCGTGCCTGGGCTCGGCGCGCGGAACGTCGAGCGCATCCTCAAGGCCCGCCGCTTCGGGCGTCTCACGCTGGCTGACCTGTCCCGGCTCCGGGTGTCGCTTCGGAAGGCCCAACCGTTCCTGATCACGGCCGACCACAATCCCGACGTCCTGCTGATCGACCGCGCCGACCTGGGCGCCCGGATCGCCGCCCGCGAAGAGCAGCTCCCCCTGTTTCCCGCCTCGGCTCTCACGGGAGAGCTGTGAGGCGGGTCGCGATCGAGCCCCGTTTCGAGGCTTGGCGCAACGCCGCCCGCAAGCTCCTGGCCGAGGGCGTGGAACCGGAGCGGGTGGTCTGGGCGGAGGAGGGCGACCAGGATCTGCTGCCGATGTTCGGCGAGAGACACGGCGAGGGAGCGCAAAGAAGCTCGTTCCGGATCTCCCGCCGTTTCCTCGATCTCGCCCGGGCCGATGCGATAGCCCGCGCTCGTGATGACGTCGTCG
>CAXTNS010000038.1:0-15432 GCA_964245465.1 uncultured Thermoanaerobaculia bacterium | reverse complement strand
GCGATCTCCCCCGGGCCGCGGCCGGCCACGACGATCCAGACCGCGGGGACTTGCTCTACCGCCGCCTCTCGCGCCAGGCGCACGGCGAGCCCGGCCTGCTGGACAACGAGGTGGATCCGGACGTCCGCCGGCTGGCCGCGCTGGAGAAGGCCGTGCGGCGCGACTCGCACAAGATGAAGGCCTTCGTGCGCTTTCGCAAGGTCGTGGACGCGGACGGCCTGGAGACGTTCGTCGCCTGGCACCGGCCGGACTACGACATTGTCGAGCGGGTGGCGCCGTTCTTCGCCGAGCGGTTCGGCGTGATGCGCTGGTCGATCCTGACGCCGCGCCGGTCGGCCCACTGGGACCTGGAGAAGGTCACCTTCAGCCCCGGTTTGCCAAGAACGGCGGCTCCCGGGGACGATGAATTGGAGGATCTCTGGCGCACCTACTACGCCTCGATCTTCAACCCCGCCCGCATCAAGCTGAAGGCCATGCGGGCCGAGCTGCCCGTGCGGCACTGGGCAACGCTCCCCGAGACCACGATCCTCCCCGACCTGCTCCGCCGAGCGCCGTCCCGGGTCGAGGAGATGATCGATCACAGCCGGCGGCCCACGGCCCGGGACTGGTTTCCTCCGGCGCCGGAGCTCCCCGCTCTGGCCCAGGCCTGCCAGGGCTGCGCCGCCTGCGATCTCTGCGAACGGGCTACGCAAGCCGTTTTTGGAGAAGGTCCAGCAGACGCCCGGGTGATGCTCATCGGCGAGCAACCTGGAGATCAGGAAGACCTCTCCGGCCGCCCCTTCGTGGGTCCCGCCGGCCAGGTGCTGGACGAGGCGCTCGCGGCCGTGGGCATCGTCCGCGAAGAGGTTTATCTCACCAACGCCGTGAAGCACTTCAAGTTCGAGCCTCGGGGCAAGCAGCGCATCCATCGCACACCCACCCTGGGCGAGGCCGCCGCCTGCCGGCCCTGGCTGGAAACGGAGATCGCGCTGGTGAAGCCCGAGGTGATCGTCTGCCTCGGCGCCACCGCCGCCAAATCCCTGCTCGGCGCGGAGTTCCGCATGACGCGCCAGCGCGGCGAGGCCTTCGAGAGCACCGCTTGGGCGCCGTGGCTGATGGCCACGTATCACCCGTCGGCCTTGCTGCGGATTCCGGACGAGACGGCGAAAGAGGAGGCCCGGCGGCAGTTCCTGGCGGATCTCGGCAAAGTGGCGGAGAGGATCGCCTTGCTTCTTGAGCCCGTAGGGCGGGGAGACTCGTAGCCCAAGGTGCCAACCCTGGGGAATTCGGTTGAATTCGGTCGACGCGCGCGGAACGCGAATATTGACGAGGACACCGTTCCGAGTTCCCCAGGATTCACACCCTGGGCTAGGAATCTCCGCCCTACGGGCTCAAGACAACACCTTCAGAAACATCGCCTTCCCATCCCCTGGGGCGTAGAAATCCGCCAGCTCCGCCGCGAGCTGATACCCGCACGCGGCGTAGAACGCCCGGGTGGGCAGGTACTGGGGACGGGTCGAGGTCTCCACGTAGACGCGGGTGCGGCCGACTGAGGCCATCCACTCCTCGGCGGCTTGGAGGAGGGCGGCGCCAATCCGTTTTCCCTGAAGCTGCGGATGGACCACGATCCAGTAGAGGTCCGCCGAGGCGACCGTGCCCGGAATCGACCCCCAGCAGGCGTAGCCCGCGACTTGGCCGTCCGATTCGGCGACCAGAAACCGGTAATGGCTCGCTTCGCCGTTCGAGAGGTGATCGTCCACCAGCTCCAGAGCCACCTCGACCTCTTCAGGATTGAAGAACTCGGTCGCACGGATCAGAGCCTCGATAGGCTCCCGGTCCGCGGAATTCAGGCCGCGGCGGACGTGGACTTCGGGCATCTGCTCGGCCATGCGTCCTCCAGGATTCTGCCGACCACGTCGCGCGGCGCGAGGCCCGCTTTCGCCGCCGCGGCCATGAACCCAGCGTCGGCGGAGAGGCAGGGGTTGGCGTTGACTTCGAGAACGCAGGGGTTGCCGTCCTCATCCAGCCGCAGATCGATCCGGGCGTAGCCCACAAATCCGCAAATTTTCCAGGCGGCTCTGGCGATCTCGCGGACGCGGTCCAGGAGGACGGCGTCGGCGGGGTCTTCGGGAAACCGGCGCACGGTGTGAATGCAGGCAAAGGAATCCTCCAGCCACTTGGCCTCGTAGCCCACGACGCGGGACATGCCCTCGGGGAAGTCCTCGAAGACGATCTCGGTGACGGGCAGCACCTCTCCGGCCAGGATCGAGACGTTGAGCTCGCGGCCGGACAGATAGGTCTCGGCAACCACCGCCTGGCCGGGGAAGCGCTCCGCGAGGTTCCGCGCTCGGGCCAGGGCCGCCTCGCGCGTGGCGCAGACGGGATCGCCTTCCAATCCCACAGAAGCGTCTTCGCAGGCAGGTTTCAGGATCCACGGTCCGGGGACGCGGTCGAACAAGCCAGGATCTTCGGGGTCCAGCCGGCCGCCGGGCGCCACCGGCAGCCCCTCGGAGGCGAGCAGCGCCCGGGTCCCCAGCTTATCCGTGGTCGTCCAGAGGATCGACGCCGGCGAGCCGGTGAAGGGAACTCCCATCAGCTCCAGTGCCGCCGCCGCGCCCGGCTGGACGTGCGTCACCCCGGGAGGCGCTTCCATGAGGTTGAACACGACCATTCCAGGCTCCGGAGAAAGGTGGAGCCAGGGTTTCCAATCCGGCACGACGACGGCGCGATGAGAGATGCCAAGACCGGTCAATCCAGCCGCGACCAGCTCCACCTGGGCGAGGACGTCCGAGGTCGAGGGGTCATCCCCTTCGCCCACGGGATTGTGGAGGATGGCGACCTGGCCGATCCCTCTCAGCTCCACAGGCTCCACCGGCGGGCCGAAGCCTCCACGATGCGGCCGACGAGCTCGGGGTACGAGGTCCCGGCCAGGGTGCACATGATGGGGAGATCCGAGTACGTGGGATGGATGCCGGGCAGAGGGTTGATCTCCAGGAAGTAGGGCTCCCCTTCGGAATCGCAACGGAAATCAACCCGGGCCACGTCGCGGCAGGAGAGGAGATGGAAAGCCGCCAGCGCCCGCGCGCGCGCCTTCTCCGCCAGCGGCTCGCCGTCCAGGAGCCGGTAGTTGACCCGGGTCTCCCAGTCCTGCTTGTTGAGGGCCGTGTAGTCGCCGTCCGTACCTTCGTTGAAGGTGACTTCCAGCACGCCCACGGCCTGCGCATCGGCGCCGTTGCCTACGATGCCCACCGTCACCTCCCGGCCCGGCAGATAGCTCTCCACGAGCACCGGCTGGCGAAAGGTCCGCAGCAGCTCGGCCACGGCCGGGCGCAGCTCTTCCCGGGTCTCGACTCGCGAGCGGCCCGTGACCCCCTTGCTGCTCCCCTCGGCCGCGGGCTTGAGGAAGAGGGGTAAATCAAGATGCAGCCCGTCCGCCTGCTCTTCGCATTCGAGGATAGCGAACGGCGGCGTCGGCACTCCGCCATCCCTCACCAGCCTTTTGGCGAGCGGTTTGTCGAGCGTCACGGCGCAGGCGAGCGGATCCGAGAAGGTATACGGCTGATCGAACAGCTCGCAGACGGCCGGCACCTGGGCCTCCCGCGAGCGTCCCCTGACCCCTTCGGCAATGTTAAAGACGAGATCCCACCGCTCGCCCGCCGCCAGTCTGCGGGCGAGCTCGACGCCGCGGCCCACGCGTTCCACCCTGTGACCGTTCTCCTCCAGGGCCGCGACGAGACTGGCAATCGTCTCCTCCTCGTCGAACTCCATGACGTCCTCGGGCGCGAAGCCCGCCGCCAGGTAGTCCGGCTTGAGGTCGTAGCAGAGGCCGATCCGCAAAGGATTCATTTCTATCTCTCGGCAGGATCGACGTACGAATACGTCCTCCCCTCCCAGTTGCGGACCTGCCAGACACCGTCCTCATGACCCACGATCGTCTGCCGCTGAACGGGCACCTTGCCACCGCCACCCGGCGCATCGATCACGTAAGTCGGCACCGCGTAGCCGGTGGTGTGGCCGCGGAGCTGCTCCATCAACGCGAGCCCCGTTTCGACCGAGGTGCGCAAGTGGCCGGTGCCCAGCACGGGATCACACTGGTAGAGGTAATACGGCCGCACGCGCAGCTTGAGAAGGCCGTGGAAGAGGTCTTTGAGCACATCCACTGAATCGTTCACGCCCTTGAGCAGCACCGTCTGGCAACCGAGCGGAATGCCGCCGTCCGCCAGGAGGTCGCAGGCCTCGGCCACCTCGGGCGTCAATTCCTTGGCGTGGCAGAAGTGGAGGGAGAGCCACACCCGGTGCTTGCGCAGCACGGCCACCAGCTCGGGCGTGATGCGTTGCGGCAGGAAGCCCGGGATGCGCGTGCCGATGCGCAGAAATTCAATATGAGGGATTGCCCGCAGCCGGCCGAGCAACCGGTCGAGCGTGGCATCGGACATGAGCAAGGGATCGCCGCCCGAAAGCAGCACGTCCCGCACCTCCGTGTGCTCTTCGAGGTAGGCGAGCGCCTCCTCGATCCGGCGGTTCAAGGGCTCGAGCTCGCCCTGGCTCACCAGCCGGCTCCGCGTGCAATAACGGCAATAGGCCGCACACGTATCGAGCACAAGGAAGAGCACGCGGTCCGGATAGCGGTGTACCAGGCCTTCGACGACGCTGGAGTCGTCCTCGCTCAACGGATCGGTCATGTCTCCCCGGCTCACCAGAAGCTCGCTCTCCTTAGGTACCACCTGGAGCCGGATCGGGCAGTCAGGATCGTGCGGATCGATCAACGTCGCGAACTGGGGCGTAATGGCCACGGAAAACTTCTCGCTTGCCAGCGAAAGTCCGCGCCGCTCGGACTCGGTCAGATCGAGCAGTTTTTCGAACTGGTCGAGCCGGGTGAAACGGTGGCGCATCTGCCAGCGCCAATCGTTCCAATGATCGGGATCGTAGGGCTCGTTCAAGATCGTGCAGATCTGTTCGCGCCGCGAAGTCTCGACCGCAACCGAGGCGAACGCCTCTTGCTTCATCTCCAGGTTCCTCCGTTCAGACGGGGTGGATCGTTTCTCAAGTGTGGGTTTCTTGGGTGAATACACCGGGAGCGTCTCGGCCTTCCAATGCCGACAACCCACCCCGGATCGATCATCCGGCGGGAAAGCCCCGGGGGGCTCCGTTTTCATGATCAGCTAGTACGTCAACCCGTGAGGGGTGACACCGCAACCGGGACTGGTTGCGGAAGCCTGCACTGAAGAGGGGGACGTTGAGGTTTGGAAGGTGATGCCGGTGGCCGACAGCCCGCGCCAGAGGATCAGCGTTGCCGGGCTGTCCACGGTACTCGGAGGTTGGTCGGGAGGCACGTTCGCGTCCACGCTTTTAACAATAGCGGAACTCTCTCCCATGTCAATAGGAATCTCGCAACGAATTTCGGTCGCCATGAGCGAGGGGGACGGCAGAAGGGCATAGCTCGCCAAGCGGTGGGCACGCCGCCAGCCGGCCCCGCCACGGGACATGGGTCCAAGACCTCCGGGATCGCGCGTTGCTCCTCTCACGCCGAAAGCGTAATGCAATTCCGGAACCAACTTTCCTCGAGATGGGCGTCAGCCCGGGCGGACCCCTCCGAAAACGGCGTTGCCGGCCTTCATCCAGAAGACGTCGACGGCCTCCAGACCCGCTTCCTCCAGCCAGCGGAGCTGATCGAGCAACGGCGAGGGCTGGTCGATCGGATCCGGCTCGGGGTCGGCGTAGAGGTTCCAGCGCTCACCGCGAAATTTCTCGAACGGGCCGAGATTTCCAGCCAGTTCCAGCGAGCGACGGCGCACGGCCTCGTCCCAGGCCCGGGCCGCCAGCGCGTGGGCCGCGGGAGTGGCGGGCCGCACGACGTCCGCGATCACCACGGCGCCGCCCGGAACGAGCGCGGCGGCCAAGTCCCGGAACAACTCGCGCTTGCCTTCGCCGTCAAGGTGGTGGACGGCGAGGGAGCTGACGAACGCGCGCACCGGCTCCGGGAAGCTCCGCCAGGAGCGGTCTGCCAGATCGAACGGCCGGGTTGAAAAACGGTCACCGTGTTCTGCCAAACTGACACGCGCTTTCTCCAGCATGGCGGGCGAGAGGTCCATGGCCAGCACCTGTACCCCCGGGAAACGTTCGAGAAGGGCGCGAGAGAGAAGCCCCTCGCCGCAGCAGAGGTCCACGAGGAGCCCCGTGCCCGGGTCCGGGATCATGTCGAGGACGGTCGCGGTCTGCTCCTCGCGGTCAGGGACGAAGAAGCGGCCAAGGTCGATGAAGTCTCGGCTGTCGGTTTCGTTCCAACCAGATTGCTGTTCCATGCTCTATAGAATATGACGCCATGAGCGACCACCAGCCCACCATCTTCGACAAGATCCTCTCGGGGGAGATCCCCTCCTGGAAGGTGTACGAGGACGACCACGTCTTCGCCTTTCTCGACATCGGCCCGCTTTCGGACGGGCACACGCTGGTCATCCCCAAGGAGCGCAAGGCGCAGCTCCACCTGCTCTCGGACGAGTCGACCGCCGCCATCGGCCGCGTCCTGCCGCGGCTCTGCCGGGCCGTGATGCGGGCGACCGGCGCGACCGCCTACAACATCCTCCAGAACAACGGCTCGGAAGCGCACCAGGTGGTGATGCACGTGCACTTCCACATCATCCCGAAGCTCGGCGACGACGGGCTCGGCGTCGGCTGGCGCGCCAGGAAGCTCTCCGAATCCACCGCCCGCGAGCTTCAGGAGAAGATTCGCGCCGCGCTGACATCGCTGGAGGGCTGAGCCCTTGCGCGCGGTCGAGATCCACGGCGGTTTCGGTCTTCAGAACCTCGCCCTCGTCGAGCGGCCCGACCCGCGGCCCGGCCCCGGACAGGTGCTGGTGCGCCTCAGGGCCGCCTCCCTCAATTTCCGCGACCTCCTGATGGTCGAGGGCAAGTACAACCCGAAACAGAAGCTGCCCCTGATCCCCTGTTCGGACGGCGCGGGCGAAGTGGTGGAGGTGGGCGAGGGCGTGACCCGCGTCCAGCCCGGCGACCGGGTCTGCGGCACCTTTGCTCAGAAGTGGATCTCGGGCGAGCCCAACCGCGAACGGATGCGCGCGACGCTCGGCGGGCCCCTCGACGGCACGCTCGCCGAGCTGGCCCTCTTCGATCAGGAAGGCGTGGTCAAAATCCCCGGCCACCTTTCCGATGAGGAGGCCTCGACCCTCCCCTGCGCCGCTGTCACGGCCTGGAGCGCCCTGGTCACCGAAGGCGGATTGACGGCGGGTGACACGGTGCTCGTCCAGGGCACCGGCGGCGTCTCCCTCTTCGCCCTCCAGCTCGCGAAGATTCTGGGCGCGCGGGTGATCGCCACTTCCAGCCGGGACGAGAAGCTGGAGCGCGTCCGGGCGCTCGGAGCGGACGACCTGATCAACTACCGGGAGGTGCCCGAGTGGGGGAAGCGGGCCAAGGAACTGACGGACGGGATCGGCGTGGACAACGTCGTGGAGGTCGGCGGCGCCGGCACGCTCCAGCAATCCCTCCAGGCCGTGCGCTTCGGCGGCACGGTCAGCCTGATCGGCAACCTCTCCGGGACGAAGACCGAGATCCTCCTGACCCACGTCTTCATGCAGAGGATCCGCGTCAACGGTATCCTGGTCGGCCACCGCGAGAGCTTCGAGGCCATGAACCGCGCCATTGCCCTCCACGGTCTCCGGCCCGTCATCGACCTCATCTTTTCCCTGGAGGAAGCCCCCGCCGCCTTCGAGCACATGGCGGCGGGGGGACATTTTGGGAAGATCGTGGTGCGGATGTAAAACCCAATCCGGCAGGCCTTTGCGGCCTGGTTCCTATTCGGCGAAGACGCCACCGTTCCGGACCACGATCGGCTCGCCGTCGAAGCCGCGCAAGTGGAAGGAGGGGGCGAACTCGTTGTGGATCATCGTCTGCTCCTGCAGGATACTGAGAGCGACCGCCTGGCCGATGCGCAACGAGGCGTGGCTGTCCGTCCGCCAGTGGACTCCCGCGACGTTGCGGCCGGAAGAGATGTTGGAGGCCAGCTTGTTGAGCTCGCCTTCAACGGTGAGAGTCGGACCCGTGTACGGCACCAGGGCCGAGCCGTCGGCGGTCGGGACGACCGGGTTCTCAATGGGCCGGCCCACGGTGTCGAAGATCGCCTTGAGAATCGTGACGCAGGCGCCGGCCACCGTGGCGTGACCCGCCGTGTAGGACGGGTGCGTCGGGGAGCCCTCGGGAAATGCCTGCGGCAGCAGATGGCCTCCGCCATTGAACGATTCGATCTTGCCGAGCGCGCTGGATCTGAAGAGATCGGGATGAAAGGCGCCTTCGTAGCGTCCCGGCGACTCGTTAAGGTGGACGTGGATCCGGCCGGCGTACGCCTCAGGGCGCAGGCGGCGGTGGACCTGCCACTTCTTGTGCCATGTGGCCTTCAGACAGCGGGAAGCGACCTCGCACATCAGGGACTTGGCGGCCGGAGGGCCGAAGGTGCAGAAGCCGTCCTGTGTCGCGTTGCCGACATAGGGGTTGCCGGGATTGAACGGACAGCCGAGGCCACCGCCCACGTCGGACCTGTCCGGCGGCGTCATGAGGATCAGGCAGGCGTTGAAGTAGGCCTGGAACAGAACGTCGACGTGAACCCAGGCCGAGAGGTCACGGCCGTTGACGAGGTAGCGCCGAACCCCCAGGAAGGACTGGCTCCCGGGCACCAGGCCGTTCTGTACGGCCAGCCACTCGTCGAAATCCTGCATGTGGTCAGAGCCCGGGCTCAGGGTCCACATCTTGCGCTCGACGTACTCGACGCCGAACGGGGTGGGGAGCCACATGAACTGAGAGATATAAGGCCCGATCGAGGTGCCGGGAGCGATGTCGCGGAACAACGTCTGGGAAGTGGCCTTGCCATTTCTCTTGTGGACCTTGTAGTCGTCGCCAAACTTGTTCAAGTCGGCGAGGGCCTCCCCGACCAGGGGCGAGGAGTTGTATTCAAGGAAGTTCACGTCGCGCAGCATCGACATCCAGTAGTGCTCGACGATCTCCGCGGCCTGCTCCCGGCTGTCGAACCGCGGGGGAGCCGGCACCGCCACGCCATGGCTGTCGACCCCCTCCATGTCGAAAGCCAGGCCACACTGGGGGCTGGTCTGCTTGCGCGCACCCGGGTGGAGGATCATGGCATCGTAGTCCGCCGACCTGCCGGTCTCCACCGCGCGGAGAAGGCTGTTGTAGGCGTTCAGGTCGACCTCACCGAATTCGTTGTGCGGCATGCTCTTGCTGTAGTTCGCGATCTTGTTCGGGTAGCGGGCCTCGTCGCCGTTGACGGGATGGGCGGGCATACCTTTTTTCCACCACGCTTCGGCCATGTCCTTGCGCATCTTCATACAGGCGTTCCGCCGTGCTTTGGCGGGCGCAAGCGCGGTGGCGGCATCCCCCCCAAAGCCGAGGTCCTGAGCCTCCGCGGCCTTCGCCAGCGGCTCCAGCCCGGCCAGACCCGATGCCGCCATGGCTGCCGCGGCGCCGCCGAGACCGCCCAGGACCCTGCGGCGGCTGACGCCGGATGAATCCATGCCCCCGTTCACGTCCGTACCCTGATCGACACCGTGATCCTCGTGACTCGACATTGCGACCTCCTGACTTCCTGAGCGTTCCGTGACCTCTACGGAATCGCGCTCGACCCAATCGAAATGCGTCCAAGCTTCTGGGCGGCATTCTACCGCAAAACCGCATAAAATCGTCGCTACAGAATAGTCTTCAGAATCGCAGGGCCGATGCGCGGGAAAACCTACGCCTCCGGCCGGCGTACGTTTCAGGAAACGCATTCGACCGGAGGTTCCCTGATGCCCAGAAGATTCCTTGCCTGCCTGTCCCTCCTCGGCCTCCTCGCGCTGCCCGCCGCCGCCCAGGCGCCTCCCTCCGGGGACAAGCCCAAGGAGCCGGCGAAGCCCGCGGACAAGGCCATGCCCGAGGAGAAATCCTCAGTCACCCACCACACGCTGACCCTGGCCGGCAAGAAGCTCCCCTACACCGCCACGGCCGGCACCCTGCTGCTCAAGGACGAGGACGGCACCGTCAAGGCGTCCATCTTCTCCGTCGCCTACACGCTCGACGGCGTGAAGGACCCGGCAAACCGGCCGGTCACCTTCAGCTTCAACGGTGGTCCCGGAGCCGCGTCGCTCTGGGTGCACATGGGGGCCTTCGGTCCGAAGAAGGTGGAGCGGACCGACGAGGGCATGGGCCTGCCGCCTCCGGGCCGGCTGGTGGACAACGAAGAGTCCATCCTCGACGTGACCGACCTCGTCTTCATCGACCCGGTGAGCACCGGCTACAGCCGCCCGGCTCCGGGACAGGACCCCAAGCAGTTCCACGGCGTCCAGCAGGACGTCGAGTGGGTGGCCGAGTTCATCCGGCTGTGGGTCACCCGCAACCAGCGCTGGGCGAGCCCCAAGCTGGTGGCCGGAGAGAGCTACGGCACCACGCGCGCGGCCGGCCTCGCCTACCAGCTCGCGGACCGCTACGGCATGATGCTCAACGGCGTCGTCCTCCTCTCCTCCGTTCTCAACTGGCAGGACCAGGACTTCCACGTCGGCAACGACACGCCCTGCTTTATCCATCTGCCGACCTACGCGGCGGCCGCGTGGTACCACAAGAAGCTGCCGCCCGAGCTGTCCGGCGACCTGTTCAAGACCCTGTCCGAGGTCCAGACCTTCGCGCTCGACGAGTACGGCCCGGCCCTCCTCCAGGGCGACCGGCTGCCGGACGCCCGGCGCAAGGAGCTGGCGGCGAAGATCGCCCGCTATACAGGCCTCGCTCCCGACTACGTCGAGCGCTCCAACCTGTGCGTGCAGATCGACCGTTTCACCAAGGAGCTGCTGAGGAAGGAAGGCAAGACCCTCGGCCGGCTCGACACCCGCTTTACGGGCACGGATCTCGACTCGGCCGGCGAGTACTACGAGTTCGATCCCGCCAGCGTCTCCCTGGACGGCCCTTACGCGGCGGCGATCAACGACTACGTCCGGCGCGATCTAAAGTTCGAGAACGACCTCGTCTACGAGCGGCTCTCCGGCAAGGTGTGGCCCTGGGACTGGACGTTCAAGAACCAGTACGTGAACGTGGCCGAATTCCTGCGCCAGGCCATGACCCGCAATCCCCACCTCCAGGTGCTCATGGCGGCCGGCGTCTACGACTTGGCGACCCCCTACTTCGACGCCTTCTTCACCAAGGACCACATGGGGTTGCCGAAGGAGCTGCGGGACAACGTGAGGGTTGAGCTTTACCAGGCCGGCCACATGATGTACATCCGCAAGGCCGACCACCAGAAGCTCAAGAAGGACATCGTGGACCTGATCCGGCGGGCGGCGCCGTAGGCGGGCTCCTAGGAAACGGGAGGCGGGGTGCCGGCCGCCCCTCCTCGACCGGCCGGCACCCCTGGGACTTTGAATCAGTGGCGGATGGCCACGGTGGACGTCGTCGTCGCGTGCCGCCGGTCGCGGGCCGGGGCCGCCTGCGTCTGCGTCGTCTGCGCCATGGGCCGCTTCTGGCCACCGAACGCCAACCGCAGCACCGGCCCCAGGACCTTGGGGTGGAACAGGGCGGCCGGCGACTTCAGCATGTGGTTGACCTCCTGGAAGCGGCGGAAGACCTCCTCGCTCCGGGGAATCAACTGGATCACCTGCTCGATGTACCAGTGCATGAGCTTGACCTTGGCGGTGATCTTGCCGCCCTGCGTCTCGGGCCAGCGCAGGTCCTCGCCCGTGGTGAGAGCCCAGGAGCCGGCCACCAGCTTGGCGAGCCGCTTCTGGAACCGCAGGGTCTCCACCTGGCCATGCCCCTTGCGCAGGCTGTCGCGCAGCTCGAGCGCGGCGAGGCAGGTCAGCGTCATGCCCAGGGCATAGACGGGGTTGAAGGAGCAGACCGCGTCGCCCATCGTCACGAAGCCTTGCGGCATCCGCGACAGCTTGTCGTAGTGGCGCAGCCGGTTCGCCGTCTGGCGGTAGCCCCAGATCTTCGACAGGGGCCGCGCGGTCTCGATCGCCCGGTAGAGCTCCGGCGACGAGAGGCTGCGGGCGAACTTGAGGAAGCCTTCCTCATCGGTCGGCGGATAGTCGTGCATGACCCCGGCGACCGTCACGATCCAGCGGTTCCCTTCGATGGGCTGGATGATGCCGGCCCGCGGCTGATACGGCGGGCGGTTGAGCACGAACAAGCTCTTCCAGTCCGCCGAGAAACCCTCGACGGGCTCGTAGATGCGCGTGGCGTAGCCCCAGAAGGCGTCCACCACCGTCTCTTCCGGAGCCTCGTAGCCCAAGGCCTGGAGCCACTCCGGCGCCTTGGAGCCGCGGCCGCTCACGTCCACCACGAAGTCGGCCTGGAGCGTCATCTCGTCGCCGGTTTCCGCGGCACCGCCGTTCTCCGGGGTGCCACGACGCCGGAGACGCACGCCCGAGACGCGCTCGCCGCTCTCGTCCAGCACCAGCGCCGACACCTCGCAACCCTGGGTGATCGAGATCTTTGGGTCCTGGAGTAGATGGCGGCGGATCGTCGCTTCGAGCAGGGGCCGGGTGAACGCGCAGATCTCCAGGTCGCAGGCCACCTTGGGCGACCAGCCCGAGCGGTAGAGAATGCGGAAGTCTTTCCCCTGGTCCAGCAGGTGGCTGCCGGCGGCCAGGAGATCAGGTTTGACCCCGGGGAAGAGCTCCTCGACCGCCATCAGGCCCCGCTTCAGGAAGAAGTGGAGATGGCGGGCCTGCGGCACGCCGGGACGGTTCGCCGTCCCTTCCGGCAGGTGGTCGCGCTCGATCAAGGTGATGCGGTCGAAATACTCGGAGAGCACGCGCGCGGCGAGCATGCCCCCGATGCTCCCGCCGACCACGACGGCGTGGCGGCCGGGACCTTCGCTACCTTGCTGCCGATGCTGCGATGAGCTTCGGAACTGCATGATGTCCCTCCCTTTCGGGTATCAGCACTGCTACGACTTGCTCAGATATTTGTGCATAGGGAATGCCAGATAAGCTGGGTCTTCCTACTGGTGAGTGAGGATTGCAGGAATTTCATTTCACCGCCTGCGCTATCCTCGCCTCCGGGAGGTGCGCACCATGCGTCTACGAGTCCTCGGCAGCTCGGGCGGCTATCCGGCCCCGGGCAATCCCAGCAGCGGCTTTCTCCTGGAGCACGGCGGAGCGAAGGTCTGGATCGACGCCGGCAACGGCACGTTCGCGGAGCTTCAGCGGCTGGCCGACTTCACCCGGATCGACGCCCTCGTCCTCAGCCACGGCCACGCCGACCACTGCGCCGACGTCTTTCCTCTCCACGTGGCTCTCCGCTACGCGCCGGAAGGAGCGCGCGATTCCCGGCTGCCCCTCTACTGCCCGCCGGGGGTCCGCGAGACCCTGGGGTCCCTGCTCGGGGAAGGAGGAGTCGAAGAGCTCGGCCGGGCCTTCGACTTCCAGACGATCGACGTGGACCGGCCCGTCGAGATCGCCGGAGCGCGCCTGAGCTTCCTACGGATGGACCACCCCATCCATACCCTGGGGATTCGGATCGAGACCTCCGGAGGGACCCTCACCTACTCGGCCGACACCGGCCCGCGGGCGGACCTCGCCCACTTCGCCCGGGGTAGCGACCTGCTGCTCTGCGAGGCATGCTACCAGGACGCCGCCCAGGGCGCGCCCGTCCACCTGACGGCCCGTCTGGCCGGCGAGACGGCCCGGCGCGCCGAGGTCCGGGAGCTGGCGCTCACCCATATCTGGCCCACCCTTGATCCCAGAGTCTCCCTCGAAGAGGCCCGTGCCGCGGCGGGGGA
This sequence comes from uncultured Thermoanaerobaculia bacterium, assembly GCA_964245465.1. Classification (GTDB taxonomy): domain Bacteria; phylum Acidobacteriota; class Thermoanaerobaculia; order Multivoradales; family UBA5704; genus DATARR01. The sequence goes on along the minus strand of CAXTNS010000038.1, from coordinate 1,688 downwards.
CCTGCCCGTCCGCTGGGCGCATTCCGGGGAGGTGTTCAAGATCGGGGCGAGCCAAACCGGCCCTTGAAGAATTTCCAGGGAGTCAAAAAGGCATTTGTAAGTAGTGCGCTAACCCTGGGCAAACCGGGACACCCAATTTTCGGGACCTGCCGAATCGGGGAGTGTCAGACACTGTCACCGGCGCCGTACAGAGGCGTCCTCGGAACCGGCCGGTGCCGCTCTTTGAGAGTCCGCGCAAAAGCCCGGCCTGCCGCTGTTTCCTGAGCAACAAAAATTCTCACGTGTATCTACCAAGAATTGTCACCCTTGGATACCCTTATCCGTGCTCTAATTGGAGCGCCTGAATGGGCTCAGGGAGGTCATGGAGATGGGCTTTTTTGGAGGTGTCTTCGGTCCCAACCGTGAGGAAGTCTGGAAGGAGCTGTGCGCCCGGATCGGCGCCGAGTTCGTGGAGGGGGGCTTCTGGAAGGGTGACAAGGTCCAGGCTCATTTCAGAAGCTGGACGATCACCCTGGACACCTACACGATCTCGACGGGCCACAGCCACCAGACGTTCACTCGCATCCGGGCGCCCTTCGTCAGCCGCGACGAGCTGCGCTTCCGGATCTACCGTAAGACGTCGTTCAGCGATCTCGGCAAGATGCTGGGCATGCAGGACATTGAGGTGGGCCACTCGGCCCGCTTCGACGAGGACTTCATCATCCAGGGCAACGACGAGTCGAAGATCCGTGCCCTGTTCGCCAGCCCCGAGATCCGGCGCTTGATCGAGGCCCAGCCGAAGATCCGGCTCGAGCTCAGGGACGACGAGGGCCTCTTCCGCAAGCTGTATCCCGAGGGTGTGGACGCGCTCTACTTCCAGGTGCCCGGCGTCATCAAAGACGTGGGCCAGCTCAAGCAGCTCTTCGACCTCTTCGCCGAGGTCTTGGAGGAGCTTCACCGGATCGGCTCCGCGAGCGAGGAGAGCCCGGGAGTGACCCTGTGACCGACGGTTCGTTCGCCGACTCTTTCGCCGAGAGATACGGCCGGCGGCTCTCTCCCCTTATCTTTGCCGTCCTGGTCCTGGCCCTCATGGGCCTGGTCTACACAGGCAGCCTCTTGGGCCACGGGCCGATCGCGGTCGGGCTCCAGGTCACGGCTTTCACCCTGATGATCTGGGCGCGCATCACGTTCGGCCTCCGCAGCTTCCACTACGCGGCCAACCCCACCGCGGGCGGCCTCGTCACGACCGGACCCTACGGCTTCGTGCGCCATCCCATCTACGCCGCCATCCTCCTCTTCCTCTGGACGGGGATCGCCACGAACCTGTCGCCGGTGAGCGTGGCTCTGGGGCTCGTCGCGACGGCGATGCTCTTCCTGCGCATGGTTTTCGAGGAGTCGCTGGTGCGGCAGCGCTATCCGGAATACGCCGACTACGCCCACCGGACGAAGCGGGTGGTGCCCTACCTTTTCTGAGGAGAGAGACCGCCTATGCCCTGGATCCAGGTGACTGAAAGCTCGAACCGCGAAGTCTCGTTGCGCACGGAGGCCATCCTCGGCCTGGCCATCCCAGAGCGCCATGGTAGCGGCACCCGTCTCCTCCTCCTCTCCGGAGTCTCCCTGGAAGTCACCGAGGCCCGCGAAGAGCTTCTCCAGAAGATCAAGGAAGCGGAAGGGACGGCCCCCCGGGACCGGCGGGTGGGGTTTCCGGG
>CAXTNS010000037.1:0-20613 GCA_964245465.1 uncultured Thermoanaerobaculia bacterium | reverse complement strand
TCTTGACGGGAAGCTACGACGGCAGCGCACGCTTGTGGGAGGGCGGCACGGGGAGAAGCGTGAGAGAGCTGCTGGGTCACCGGGGCTATGTCCATGAGGCGCTCCTGAGCCCCGACGGCAGACGCGCCGTCACGCTCAGTCTTGACCACACCGCGCGCTTGTGGGAAACAGAGACCGGGAAAACCTTGGCCGTGCTGCACGGTACCAGTGATTCTTCGCCCCGCGCAACCTTCAGCCGCGATGGGAAATTATTGGCAACGGTCAGCGGCACCACGGCGTATATGTTCGACGCGAGCACAGGCCAGAGCGTGTCGGTCGTGCAAGTCGCTCCCCCGGGAGCGGGCAGGTCCGGCTCACCGGAGCGAGAGCTGACGGGAGTGAACTTCAGCCCGGACGGGAAGTGGCTTCTGGCTGCGTGTAACGATGGTCTCACACGCATCCTGGCGTGGGAGCTTTTCGCCCCTCTGGAAGACCTGCTCGCCGTCGCTCCCACACGCACCACGCGGGAGCTCACTTCGGGAGAGCAGGTGAAGTACCTGCACAAGACGCCGAATAAGGAAGAACTTCGGATCGGGCTGTAACGTCTGACCTCCCTCACCTCTCCCCTCCTTCCTCTGGGAGAGGCGGCGCCGGGCAGCCGTGGTACACTCCCGCCGCCCAAACGGAGCCGACCCCCGACCCGATACCGATGCCGATCCCTTCGCCATTCCACGAGCGCACGCAGCCTCTGTGCACCAGCTTCCGGTGGAAGGACTGGTCCGGCTACTGCGCCGTCTCCAGCTACGACACGTCGCACGAGCGCGAGTACTTCGCCTTCCGCGAATCGGCCGGCCTGCTCGACGTTTCGCCGCTCTACAAGTACGAGGTCTCCGGCCCGGGGGCCCAGGCCCTCCTCGCCCGCATGATGGTGCGCGACGTGTCCAAGCTCAAGGTGGGCCGGGTCGCCTATAGCTGCTGGTGCGACGACGACGGCAAGGTGATCGACGACGGCACCATCTCCCGGCTGGGCGAGACCCATTTCCGCGTCACCGCGGCCGATCCGACCCTGCACTGGCTGCACGCGCTCTCCCGCGGTCTCGACGTGACGATCGAGGACTCCAGCGCCCGCCTGGCGGCGCTGGCGCTTCAGGGTCCCACGTCCCGCAACATCCTGCGCGACGCCAGCGACGCCGACCTCGACGCGCTGAAGTTCTTCGGCGTCACCCGCGCGACGATTGCCCGCATTCCGGTCTGGATCAGCCGCACCGGCTACACGGGCGACCTGGGCTATGAGGTCTGGGTCGAGCGCGAGCAGGCTCTGGCGGTGTGGGACGCCCTGATGACCGCCGGCCAGCGGCACGGCATCGAGCCCGCGGGGCTGGACGCTCTCGACATGGTCCGGATCGAAGCCGGTTTCGTCCTGCTGGCCGTCGACTACTTCAGCTCGCACAAGGTGGTCCTCGAATCCCGCAAGTCCACGCCGTTGGAGCTGGGTTTCGGCTGGATGGTGGATCTCGAGCGCGGCAACTTCCTGGGCCGCGACGCCATCGCCGCGGAGATGAAGCGCGGCCCGGCCTGGCATCTGGTCGGCCTGGAGCTGAGCTGGGAGGAGCTCGAAGCGCTGTACGCGAGCTTCAACCTGCCTCCGAGCCTGCCGGCGACGGCCCGGCGCGACGCCCTGCCGGTCCATGACGCGGAGGGCCGCCAGGTCGGCCAGGCGACCAGCCACACCTGGTCGCCGATCCTCAAGAAATATCTGGCGATCGCCTCGGTCCGCCCCGGCTCTGAGGCGAAGGGGACGAAGCTCCAGATCGAACACACCGTGGAATACGAGCGGCGCAAGGTCACCGCGACCGTGGCGCCGCTCCCCTTCTTCGACCCGGAGAGGAAGCGCAAGCCATGAAGGGCACGCAATACGACGCCATCGTGGTCGGTGCCGGGCACAACGGCCTGGTCTGCGCGGCCTATCTCGCGAAGGCCGGGCGCAAGGTGCTGGTCCTCGAGCGGCGGCATCAGGTCGGGGGCGCGACGACGAGCGAGGAGATCTACCCCGGCTACACGTACACCTGCTGCTCCTACGTGGTCTCGCTGCTGAGGCCCTGGATCATCCGCGATCTGGATTTGCCACGCCACGGCTACGAGATCCTGCCGCTGGAAGCGACCCTCACCCCGTTCCCGGACGGGCGGTATCTGATCCGCGACAGCGATCCCGAGCGGACGCGCCGGTCCATCGCCCAGTTCTCGCCGCGCGACGCGGAGGTCTACCAGCGCTTCGGGCAGGAGATGGCCGAGCTGGGCCGCCTGATCAAACCGCTGATCGATCAGCCGGCTCCCGATCCGCTGTCGCGCGATCCGCGGGAGCTTTTGCGGATCGGGCGTCTCGGCAAGCAGATTCGCGGCCAAGGGGACGCCTGGCTCTTCGCCAACGTCAAGATGATGACGATGAGCGCGGTGGACTTCCTCTCGGAGTGGTTCGAGAGCGAGCAGCTCATCGCGCCGATGGCGATTTCCGGCATCATCGGCACGTTCCTTGGCGTGCGCTCGCCCGGCACGGCCTACGTCCTCCTCCACCACTACATGGGCGAGATCGACGGCTCGTTCCGGGCCTGGGGACTGCCCAAGGGGGGCACCGGCGCCATCGCGCAGGCCATGGCCAGCTCGGCGCGCGCGCTGGGCGTCGAGATCCGGACCGAGGCCTCGGTCTCTCATCTGCTGATGAAGAACGGGCAGGCCGCGGGCGTCGTGCTCGAAAACGGCGACGAGATCCGCGCCAAGGCCGTAATCTCCGGGCTCGATCCCCACCGCACCTTCCTGAAGCTCGTGGGCGAGGAGCATCTCGACCCCGAAATCACGCAGCAGGTCCGGCGGTTCAAGATGCGCGGCTCCTCGGGCAAGGTGAACCTGGCGCTCGACGGCCTGCCGGACCTCACCTGCTATCCGAATTACGGCCCCCATTTGCAGGGCGGCATCACGATCGCGCCGTCCCTTGACTACCTGGAGCGCGCCTACGACGACGCCAAGTACGGCGCCTTCTCGCGGAAGCCGTTCATGGACATCCTGATTCCGTCCCTGACCGATCCGACGGTGGCGCCCCCGGGCAAGCACGTGATGTCGATCTTCGTCCAGTACGCGCCCTACCACCTGAAGGAGGGGGCCGCGGACTGGCCGAATCAGCGCGAAGCCTTCGGCGACGCGGTCATCGACACGCTCTCGGAGTACATGCCGAACCTGAAGAGCCGGATCCTCCACCGCCAGGTGCTCACTCCCTGGGACCTGGAGGAAATCTATGGCTTGACGGAAGGCAACATCTTCCACGGCGAGCTTTCGCTCGAGCAGCTCGCCTTCCTCCGCCCGATGGCAGGCTGGAGCCGCTACCGGACCCCGGTCCGCAACCTCTGGATGTGCGCTTCGGGCACCCACCCCGGCGGCGGCATCATGGGCGTGCCGGGCGCTCTCTGTGCCCGAATGATGCTTGAGAAGAGGGCCATCTGATGGGCTTCGACGTTCTCGTGATCGGCGCCGGTCCGAACGGCCTCGCCGCCGCCGCGAGGCTCGCTTCGGCGGGGCGCAAGGTTGCCGTCCTCGAACGCGCGGAGACGCCGGGGGGACTGTCGGCGAAGCGTGAATTCCATCCCGGCTACGTGCTACCCGGCCTCCTTTACGACGAGGGCCTCGTGCCGCGTGCCATCGCGGACCGGCTCGGCCTTGTCAAGCAGGGCCTCGCCTTCCGTCGGCCTCCGGCCACGTACGTCTCGGAAGCGAACGGGCCGGGAATCCTCCTTCCAGGCGATGCCTCCGGAGCCGCCGAAGCGATCGGCCAGCGCTCCCTGCGCGACGCCGAGAGCTACCAGCGCCTGCGGGCTTTCCTGAGCCGGATCACGCCGCTCTTCAGCGCCATCCTCGCCGAGGCGCCGCCTCCTCTGACACCCGGATCGGCCGGAGACCTCTGGCACCTCGCGCAACGCGGCCTGGCGCTGTGGAAGGTCAGCCGCAAAGACCTCGTGGAGCTGGCGCGCGTGGCGCCCATGTGCGTCGCGGATTTCCTGAACGAGCGGTTCGAGACGCCGCTCCTGGTCGAAGCGCTCGCCGCGCCCGCGGTCGCCTCCACCTGGACGGGTCCGTGGTCGGCCGGCACCGTGACCAACCTCCTGCTGCGCGAGTGCGCCGGCGGCGAGGCGCTCCAGGGTGGCCCCCCGGCACTGATCAAGGCGCTCCTGGCCGCGGCTGCCAGCGCCGAGCTGCGCACCGGCGCCGAGGTCCAGCGCATCCGCATCGACCGCGGCAAGGTCGCGGGAGTCACCCTCGCTTCCGGCGAGACGCTCGACGCGCCGACCGTCCTCTCCTCCGCCGATCCGAAGCGTACGATGCTCGCGCTCTTGGCGCCGGGGACCCTGCCGTTCCGGATCGAAGAGGAATTCCGGCGCCTGCGCAGCCGGGGCACCGCCGCCAAGGTCCACCTGGCGCTCTCGGGTCCCCTGGAGCTTGCGGGGAGCAACGGCCGTCTTCACGAAGCGATCCGCATCGGCGGCGGCCACGTCGACGACCTCGAACGCGCTTTCGACGCCATCAAATACCGGCGCTTCTCCGAGCGTCCGCACCTGGAGATCCGCGTCCCCACCGTCGCCGATCCCAGTCTCGCGCCCGCCGGCCACCACGTCGTCTCCATCCTCGCGAGCTTCGCGCCCTACGCCCTGGAAGGCGGCTGGACCCCAGAAGCCCGAGAGCGCTTGGGCGACGCCGTGGTCTCGGTCCTCGCGGAGCATGCCCCGGACGTGCGCCAGCGGATCGTGGCGCGGGAGGTGCTGACCCCCGCCGACCTGGAGACCCGTTTCGCCCTCACCGGCGGCCAGCTCCACCACGGCGAGCTGGCCCTCGATAAGCTCCTGGTGATGCGCCCGTCGCCCTCCGCGGCGCGGTACCGGACCGCCATTCCCGGTCTCTTCCTCGGCGGCAGCGGCAGCCACCCGGGCGGGGGTGTACGGCCGACGGCTGGGATGCTGGCGGCGGAGGCGGTGCTGGCGTCCTAAGCGAATCGAATCGCCCGTCGCCGAGGATGATCTATAGTTCCGGTCATGGAGGAAGCCCCGCCAGGAATCGACTTCGAGGAGGCCAAACGCATTCTAGCGGCTCTGGAGCGCGAGGGAGTTCGGTACGTCCTCATCGGTGCAATGGCCATGGCGGCGCAGGGGTTGGTGCGTGCTACGCACGATCTCGACTTCTTCGTGTCGCCGGAATCCGATAACGTGGACCGCCTCAAGAACGCCTTCAAGAGCCTCTTCGACAATGACCCAAACATTGACGAAATCTCGTCGGAGGATCTGGCGGGTGATTACCCTGCCATCGAATACACGCCTCCGCACGGCCGATACTCGGTTGACATCCTCTCCCGCCTCGGAGAAGCGTTCAGCTATCCAGACCTCGAATCGGAAATCCTGACGACGGCTGAAGGAACCCAGATATCTGTCGCAACGCCCGCATGCTATATAGAATGAAGCGGAATACCGTTCGTCCGCAGGACAGGTTGGACGCTGAGGTGATCAAAGAAGCATTCAAGCTCAAGGAGGACTGATGCCAGTCCGTAAGTTTCGCTCCGTCGCCGATATGCCCGGTGTCCAAAGGCTTACTCCTCTTGATCCGGACAACCTCCGGCTCGCCTGCTCGCTCACGCAGTTCGCCTATTGGCTTCATCCCATGAAACACATTCCCGGTGTCCGCAAGTACAGATCGGTCGAGGAAGCCTGGCAGGCTCGCAAGGAGTGGGTGCGGAGTCAACTCCGCCGGCCCGCCGAGTTTGCATGAGCATGAATACCTGGTATCAGTTCTACCCTTCGCTGTTTCGATCGTAATTGACGATGTTCTCCCACTCCGAAGCGTCGGAGCGGGCGACGACGGCGATCACGGGCTCGGTGTCGCTCAGGTTGAAGACCTCGTGGGGAACGCCCGGCTCGATGAAGATGAAGTCTCCTGCCTCGTTGTCCACCGACTTCTTGAGGCCGGGACCGTATTCGTGGCGGACGCGGCCCTGGAGGATGTAGAGCATGACCTCGAAGTCGACGTGGATGTGGGCGTAGGCCACTCCCCCTGGTGGAATCGTGGCCACGTTCATCGACAGCTTCTTCGCGTTGACGTTCTTGGCCGAGAGCCCGGCTTTGTATTGGATGTTGTTCCAGCCCCGGCAGACGCCGCTGCCCCGGATGATGGAGATCCCGTCGTTGCCCTCGACGACCTGCTTCAAGTCCACGATGGTGCCGGACATGATTTCTCCCTTGGTGTTTCACCCATTGTAGACCGGTTCCCTAACGCGCCCGGAACCGCTGGAGAAAGAGGCCCCCATCCTCAGGGATTCCGTTGTCCTTCCGCAGGGTCACGGCAACCGTACCGTCGTTGGCCAGGGCTATGGCGGGATCCGATGCGGAGCCCCTGAAACCAAGCTCAATGCTGTTCGGCGAAATGAAGTTCGTGTAGACCTGAGCGTAGAAGACCGTAGGGTCGGCCGCTACCTCCAGGATGAGAGCAAAGCGGCCCTGATCGTTCATGGCCACGTCCCTGACGAACTTGCAGAAGGTTCCCAGGCCGGCTCCCCCGCAGAGCCGGCGAGAGATCAGAACCGGCTTGCCCACAACCTCTCCGGACGGCCCCAACCGCTGCACGTAGTGGCCGAAGTTGGTGATCCGCAGGACCGCCACGGCGCCGGCCCGGCTCCCTGCCAGCCCCTCGACAGCGGTGCTCTCTCCGCAGGTGAGGCGCCCGAACCGGATCAGTTTTCCCGTCCGCCGGCCGGATGGATCAAAGCGGGCGATCACCGCGCGGCGGGCGTTGGGCTGGCTGTTGGAGCAGTGGTCTTCTTTTTCCTCCGTCCACGACACAGCGAAGCCACCCCGGTAGGAGGCCACCCGCGGGTTGAGGTTGTGCTCCCCGTCAACCGCCAACCGCTGTTCCGGGCCCAAGGGAGGGCCTGTCGCGGAGAAAAGCCGGACGACGATCTCACCCCGGGGCGTGCTCTGGTCCTCCCAGACCGCCACGAAGGAGCCGTTCTCCAGAGCCGCCACCCGTGGAGCCATCTGGGAAGCTGTGATCTGCTGGCTCAGGCGGCGCTGAGGCCCCAGCCGGGTTCTGGTCTGATTAAAGGTCTGGCCGAACACGCCTGTACCGTCGCCGTCTCCTCCCGTTGAATCCTCGGAGGTGCCCCCCTGCCAGACCACCATGAAATCACCCTGCGGACCGGCGGCGACGCTGGGCTTGACCTGGGGTCCAGCCACGCGGGTGTTCACCTGAAACGGCGTGCCCGGGCTCGATCCCCCGGGTGGTACCTGGCTGGCAAAGATCTCCTGGCCCGGATCCGTCGGGCCCAGGATCTCCGCCCAGACGCTCACGAAGCCGCCTTGACCATCGGCATCGATCGCCGGGAAATCGCCGGTCGGGCTGAGGAGATCCTCCTCAATGGTGGGCCTCTGACCCAGCAAGGGAGTCGAGATGGCGTCCAGAAGACAGACCGCAAGGACCGGCATCAGGATGAGAGATCGCAAGCAGCGCATAGAGTCTCCTTCTTTTTCCAAGATTCTACGGGAGCCTGGGATATTTCGTTGAGGCTTCCCGCTCAGGTGCCATAATCGGCTCTCTTCAAGGGAGGAAGGAAGATTCCATGAAATCAGTGCGAGGAACGCTGTGCCTGGGTCTCTGCGGCCTGCTGACCGCCGGCGGGCTCTCCCCGCTCGGAGCGCAGGCCGTGATCCGGGAGACCAAGGACGACTTCATGGCGCGGGCCAAGGCCCAGGTGGAAGCCAACCAGCGCCTGCAGCCCAACACGAACAAGGCCAGGAACGTCATCCTGTTCGTGGGCGACGGCATGGGGATTACGACCATCACGGCCGCCCGCATCCTCGACGGGCAGCAGAAGAAGAGCCCCTACGGTGGCGAGGAGAGCTCGCTGAGCTTCGAGAGGTTCCCCTACCTCGCCCACTCCAAGACGTACCAGGCGAACCAGCAGGTGCCCGACTCCGCCCCCACCATGACCTCCATCGTGACCGGCAGCAAGACCAACGACGGCATGCTGTCGATCGATCCCAGGGTGCTGAGCAGCGACGACTTCACGGGCGGCGCCGATCCCGCGAACCGTCTGGAGACGATTCTGGAGCAGGCCGAGAGACGGGGGATGTGGACGGGCGTGGTCTCGACCGCCCGCATCACCCACGCGACGCCGGGCGCCTGCTACGCCCACACGCCGAACCGCGACTGGGAATCGGACGCCGACCTGAGCCCCGGCGCCGCCGTGGCCAAATTCAAGGACATCGCCCGCCAGCTCCTCGATTTCTCCGTCCAGGAGACGATGATGAACGGCGTCCGCAGCAAGGGCCTGGAGATTGCCATGGGAGGCGGCCGCGAGAACTTCCTGACGGTAAACGACGCCGATCCCGAGTACTCCGGCAAGAAGGGAAAGCGCAAGGACGGGAAGAACCTCGCCAAGGCCTGGGAGTCCGCCGGCGGCATCTACGTCTACGATCTGAAAGGTTTCACCAAGGTCGACCCCGCGGCCACGGGTCCCGTCCTGGGCCTCTTCGAGCCCTCCCACATGCTGTACGAGGTCGACCGGACCAACGAGCCCTCGCTGACGGAGATGACGGAGAAGGCCATCCAGGTCCTCCAGCGCGGACCGAACGGTTTCTTCCTCATGGTCGAGGGCGGACGCGTGGACCACGCCAACCATGCGGGCAACGCCCACCGGGCGCTCACCGATGCGATCGAGCTGTCGCGGGCCGTCCAGAAGGCCGTGAACCTGACGGGCGAGGACACTCTGATCATCGTCACCGCGGACCACAGCCACGTCCTCACGATGAGCGGCTACCCCACCCGCGGCAACGACATCCTGGGGCTGGTGGTCACGAACGGCGCGGACGGCCTGCCGGAGGGGAAGCCCGCCCTCGCCAAAGACGGCAAGCCCTATACGACGCTCGGGTATCAGAACGGTCCGGGAGCCGTCGCGGGCGACCGTCCGGACCTCACCGGGGTGGATACGAAAGCGAAGGACTTCAAACAGCAGGCGCTCGTGCCGTTCGATGCCGAGACCCACGGCGGCGAGGACGTGGCGATCTTCGCCCGCGGTCCCTTCGCCCACCTGTTCCAGGGGACGATGGAGGAGAACGCCATCTACTGGGTGATGGCCAAGGCGCTCGGCTTCTGGTGAGCGCCCGGGCTGGTGAGGCCTCCCCGTTCCGCGCTATCATGTCCCCACATTTCCGGAACACCCGGGGCTCGGCGCCCGGACGTAGTTTCACAGGAAGGAGCCAGGGGAATGGTGTATCGTCCCGTCCGCCCTCTCGCCGCGGCAGCATTGCTGCTCTCCAGCGCCGCCATCGCCGCCCTGCCCGGGCGCGCCGCCACGATCCTCGAGAAATCCGTCGATGTCGAGATCCAGCCGGACGGCAGCACGGTCGAGCGCACGGCGTTACGGGTGCGGGTGGACACGCAGGCCGACTTCACCGCCTGGTCTCCCTACGCGGTTTATTTCGACGAGCGCCGGACGATCGAGGGGCTCGCGGCTTCCGTGACCGAGCCGGACGGCAAGACGGTCCGCCTCGACGCGGACGGCTTCAAGACGGTCGATCTCGCGGGCGAGAAGAAGCTCCGCTCCAGCTCCAGGGCCCGCGTCGTCACCTTCCCCGCCGTCTCCCCCGGCTCGGTGCTGGCGGTCGAATTCACGGCCAAACAGCGGCTGGACTTCCAGGCCGACGGGATCTCTCTCGCGGCCGAGAAGGCCCCCATCGAACGCCTGAGGGTGGCCGTGCGCGGCGGCGGCAAGGGCTGGCGCTGGCGCATCGCCGGATCGCGCGCGGGCCTCACCGTCCAGGAGAGCGCGGACGGCGTGGTGGTGACCGGCGCTTCCCTGCCCGTCTGGAAGAAGGAGGGCTTCGCTCCCGGCGACCGCTCGCGCGGACCGATCCTTCGCTACGCCTGGAGCGAGGAGGCCACCTGGACACAGGTAGGCCAGTGGTACGAAGGGCTCGCGGGTCCGGCCGCGCCGGGATCCGAAGCGGTGCGCAATGCGGCGAGCACAGTGACCGCCGGCCGCGACGACCGCCGCGGGCGCCTGGCCTCGCTCCTCGGCTTCGTGCGTGGCAAGCTCCGCTACGTGGCGGCTGAATCCGGCATCGACGGCCACCGCCCGACACCCCCCCAGGAGGTGATGGAGCGCGGGTGGGGCGACTGCAAGGACAAGGCGCTGCTGCTCATCGCCCTGCTGCGCGAATCCGGGATCGACGCCTGGCCGGCGCTCATCCGTCTGGGCTCGGGCGACCGCATCGACGCGGAGTTCCCCTCCCCCTTCCAGTTCAACCACGTCATCGTCGCCGTGGCCGCCCAGGGCGTCGCGGCCGCGGACGATCCCGTGGCTGGCGGCTACCTGTTCGTCGATCCCACACAGGAGGGAAGCTCCATCCGCTGGCTCCACCCTTCCGTGCAGGACCAGGACGCCCTCGTCGTGCGCGGCGCCGGCAGCGCGCTCGTGCGCACCCCTCTCCGCCAGGACCTGGAGGGCGGCACCATCGACACGCGCCTGACCCTGACTGCCGATGGGGACGCCGAGGGCGAGGTGAGCTTCCGGATCTCCGGTGACGCGGGCGCGGCCTTCGCCTCGACGTTCCAAGAGAGCGCCGCCCAGGAGGTCGAGCCGGCCGTGCGGCAGGTCTTCGGGCAGTTGCTCCCCGCCGGGGCGCAGCTCTCCCAGGTGAAGTGGATGATCGAAGAAGCCGAAGTCCCCTCCGTGACGCTCTCCGCCCGGATCCGCCTCACGGACATGGCCCAGGGAGAAGGCACGTCCCATTCCTTCGGCCTGCCGCCCATGGTGGGCACGCCCAAGCCCGCCGTGCTCCAGGGCCGCGAGCTGCCCGTGGTGCTGACGCCCAAGTCCAACCGCTTCTCCTGGCGAATCGAGATCCCTGAAGGCTGGTGCCCGCCGCGCCCGGAGACGGTCGAGATCGGCAACGCCGTGGGCACTTTCCGCCAGTCCGTCGCGCCCAACGGCCGGATAGTCGAGATCGGCCGCGAGCTCGAGATCCGGCAACGGTGGATCGAACCCGCCCGCTTCGCCGACCTCGAAGAGCTCTCGATCGCCGATCACCGGGCGAACCAGCAGCTCATCCGGATGGATTGCGGAGCGGCGAGCGTCGCTGCGCGGTAGGAAGGGATAGGCGGGGCGAGGGCGAAACGAATCGGCGGTCCGCAACACCTAATAGATGAGGACCGCCACCATGATGCCCCTGCTTCGCTCCGCCCTACCATTTCTGACCCTCCTGGCGCTCGCCTGCCAGAAGGATGCTGCGGTTTCCAAGGACGTTCCCGTGTCGGCTCACGAGGTTGCCCCTCAGTCCCTCCAGGAGGCGCCGGCCCCCGCGAATCCTGCCGCCTCTGTCCCGGCGGCGGAACCCGCCCCCTCGGACGACCTGCTGATGACCGCCCTCGAAGGGGGCTCCCCCGGCAGTGTCGACGCCATTGTCGGCCGCACCGTGGCCTATGCCCGGGGCGGCGATGCGGCCCGCGGCCTGAGCTTGCTGGACCGCGCCTTGGCCGCGAAGCCCAGGGAGCCGCGCCTCCTCCTGCTGCGGGGCCGCTACCGTCTCCAGCGCCACCAGTGCGAGAAGGCCCTGGGGGATTTCGAAAGCGCCGTCCGCTTCGACTCCAAGAACGCCACCGCTCACGCCTCCGTGGGCCTCGCCCGCCTCTGCATCGGCGACGGCGATGACGCCGCCCAGGCCTTCCGCAAGTCCCTGGCGATCGACCCCGACCAGCCGGAGATCCGAAGAGCGCTGGCGGGGATTGCGGGACCCTAGTCCTTCCCCTGAGACCGCTGGCGTCCCCGCCGGCCCACAAACTCCGTTTTTAGCCGCAGGAAACCTTTCCTTCGCGGGTTCCATGCACCAGAATGCATATCTCTGCAGAGGAGGAATGCCGTGCATGGCGACACCTTGACCCGAAGAACCCTGTTCCGCTCCACGGCGGCGGGAGCGGCCCTCGCCAGTCTCCCCGGCCTGGCCCTGGCGCCCCGGCCTGCCGTGGCGTGGGCCGTCACCAGTCCCGGCGCCAAAGCTGTCCCTCCACCCGATCCCCTCGTCCACCTCGTCAATCGCATCACCTTCGGTCTGCGGTCCGAGGATCTCGCCCGCGCGCGCTCTCTGGGCTTCGAGAGGTTCGTGGAAGAGCAGCTCCATCCGGAAACCATTGACGATTCCGAGGCCCAGGCCACGGTCCGCGCGGCCTTTCCCACCCTTTCGATGTCCGTCGAGCGCCTCTCGCAGCTCGACAGAGCCCAGGTCGTAGCGGACCTCAAGACGGCCACCGTCTACCGCGCCGTCAACTCCCGCCGGCAGCTCTTCGAGATGATGGTGGATTTCTGGTCCAACCACTTCAACATCTATCACCGGGACGGGCAGATCGCCTTCTTCAAGACGGTGGACGACCGGAGCGTGGCACGCCGTTTCGCCTTCGGCCGGTTCCGCGACCTGCTGGGCGCCTCGGCCAAGAGCCCGGCCATGCTCGCTTACCTCGACAACAACACCAACACCAAGGAAGGGCCCAACGAGAACTACGGCCGCGAGCTCATGGAGCTGCACACCCTGGGGGTGGACGGCGGCTACACCCAGGCCGACGTCGAAGAGGTGGCCCGCGCCTTCACCGGCTGGACGATCGGCCGCGGCGGCACCCGCAACGGCAAATTCGGAACGTTCTTCTACAACGCCGCCAAGCACGACGACGGCGCCCGGACTCTCCTCAGCACCACGCTTCCGGCCGGGCTCGGCGTCGGCCACGGCGAACGGGTGCTCGACCTCCTGGCCGGCCACCCTTCCACGGCGAAGCTCCTGGCCACCAAGCTCGCCCGCCGGTTCGTCTCCGATGCTCCCCCGGCCTCCCTGGTGGAAGCCGTGAGCCGCACCTTCCTCCAGACGGGCGGCGACCTCCGCGAGACGATGAGGACGCTCCTCCTCTCCGCCGAATTCCGTGCCTCCGCGGACCAGAAGCTCAAGCGTCCTCTCGAAGTCGTCGCTTCGGCCTCGCGGACTCTCGGGGCCAAGGTTTCCCCGGAGGGTGGCCGGCCTCTCCTCAACGTGCTGCGCGGCATGGGCCAGCTTCCCTTCGACTGGCACGCTCCCAACGGCTACCCCGACGTGGCCGGAGCCTGGGGCAACACCAACGGCATGCTCAGCCGCTGGAATCTCGGCCTCTCGCTGGGCGGCAACCGGCTGGCCGGCGTGAGCACCGACCTTTCGGTCCTGATCGCCGGCGTGCCCGGCGCGCCCCGCCCCACGGCCGCGGCCTTGACGGACCACCTCGTCCAGAAGCTCCTCGCCCGTCCCATCGACGGGGCGGACCGCAACGTCATCGCCTCTTACGCGGCCAACGGACTGTCCATCCAGACCCCTCTCACCCAACTCCAGGTCCAGAGCCGGCTCCCCGGGATCGTGGCCCTGATTCTCGACTCGCCCTACTTCCAGTGGCGGTGAAAGGAGCGCTCGACATGGCACCCTTCTCTCGGCGCAGCTTCCTTCGCACGATCGGCCTCGGGGGCCTGGGCGGCCTGACCCTGCCCGCCTGGTACCCGCGGCTGGCCTTCTCCGCCACCCCCTCGCCCCAGCGGGACGTCCTCGTCTGCGTCTTCCAGCGCGGCGGCGCGGACGGCCTCAACGCCGTCGTCCCTTTCGGCGACGAGGCCTACTACGCGGCCCGGCCCACTCTGGGAATCAAGGAACCATCCTCCACTGCCGGCTCGGCCGTGGACCTCGACGGCTTCTTCGGCCTCCATCCCTCCCTCGCTCCCCTGAAAGAGCTGTGGGAGGACGGCGCCCTCGCCTCCGTCCACGCCGCGGGCTCTCCGGACGACACCCATTCCCACTTCGACGCCATGGACTTCATGGAGCGCGGCACCCCGGGGAGCAAGGCCGTCACCACGGGCTGGATCGGCCGCCATCTCCAGACCCTCGACACGGGCAATGACTCCCCCTTCCGCGCCGTGGGAGTGGGCCGGCTCGTCCAGGCCTCCCTGCGCGGCCCGGTACCGGCCACGGCTCTCCAGTCCATCGCCGACTACCACTTGAAGGGCCTGCACGGCTCCGAGACTGAGCTCGCCCGCTTCCAGGCCAGCCTTTCCGCCCTCTACCCGAGCGGCGACTTCCTCGACACCCAGGCCCGGCAGACCTTCGAAGCCGTCGACACCCTGGCCCGGGAGGCGCCCGGCGACTACGAGCCGCAGAACGGCGCCCAGTATCCCGACTCCGAATTCGGCCTGGCCCTCCAGCAGGTGGCGCAGCTCATCAAGGCCGATCTGGGTCTGGAAGTGGCCTGCGTGGACATCGGCGGCTGGGATACCCACGCGGCCCAGGGCAGCGCCACCGGCGTCCTCTCGGGTCTCCTCTCCGACCTCGCCACTGGCCTCCACGCCTTCTACGCCGACATGGGCGGCCGCATGGCCCGCATCACCGTCGTCACCATGAGCGAGTTCGGCCGCCGTCTCAAGGAGAACGCCTCCGGCGGCACCGACCACGGCCACGGCAACTGCATGTTCCTCCTGGGCGGCGGCATTCAGGGCGGCAGGGTCTACGGAGACTGGCCCGGCCTCGCCATGGAGCAGCTCTACGGCCCCGGCGACCTTGTCATCACCACGGACTTCCGCACCGTGCTGGCCGAGATCGTGGAGAAAAGGCTGGGCAACCCGAAGATCGCGGAGGTCTTCCCCAACTTCGCCCGGCCCGCGTACCTGGGCGTGGCGAGAGCGTAGATCTTCTTCTTGTACCCCTCTCTCTCCCTGGCCAGGGAGAGAGGGGATTTTTCACCTCAGGGAATCTGACAATACTCGCAGCCGGGGCAATGCTGCCCCTCGTCCGCGGTGTGGCAGTTCGCGTAGTAGATCTTCGGACGGGAGGCAGACCGGCCAGCCACAAAGTTGGATACGCCCGGCAGGAAGGTGTCGGGTACTCCGTCGCTATCCGTGTCTACCTTGATGACACTGGTCAATGCGGGGGGGACCTCGGCGCGTTGGGACGCCCAATGGGCATTCGGAGCCGGGGGGAACCGCAGAGCCTTGCGGAGTTCCAGTGCCTCCGTGGTGGTCCGTCCGATCGGCTCGAAGCTGAGCTTGACGTTAACCCAGATCGGGGCGAAGAAACGGCCTCCCTTCTCGTTGTCCCGCACGATCCGCATCGTGGTGGTCGGCTGCTCGCCGTCGAGCGTCACCTGCAGCTTGAAATCGCCGCAGGCCGTCTTGACCGAAGCCACGCTCTCGAACTGCATGGCACGCATCTGAATGCGGGTCGTCGCCACACCCTTCTTGTTGAACGTGGCGTTGTCGAGACGCTGGATGATGGTGTCGGCTTGGCCTACGACGCCGTCGGAAGCGATAGGGACTCCCTTGAGAGGGATCCGGCCGTTGAAGGCCGGAGATCCGGGGCAGAAGAATCCGGCCGGGATCGTCTCAATGGAAAAGTCCGCGAAGGTCGTACCGTCCCCTGGAGTCACCCAGAGGTCGATTCCGTTGGTGATGACGCGGTTGGCCGCAAAGGCCGGCACAGCGAGCAGAATAGCGAAAACGGCAACAGCAAGAACGGAAAGCTTCTTCATGAGCTCTCTCCTCACAGTTTCGAGATTCGATTGGAAGTTAGAGGGACAATTCTGTCCTGAAGCGCTTCGGGGCGGAGCGCGGGCCGGCGAGTAAGGACAACGCTGAGCCTGCGGAGGAACGATTTCGGATCTCCTTCACCCTATAGGTGCGGGATCTCTGCTTCAGGGAGACGGAGGAAGAAAGCTGGCAACGGCGGCTGACGGAGCCACCGTTGCCAGCGAGAAGCTCGTTACTGGACCGCTTCGTAAGGCGTCAAGGGGCAGTGCTGCCCCTCATCCTCGACGTGGCAGCCACTGGTCCTGTCGTAATACTTCTGCGGGAAGGCGGAGCGGCCGGCCGACCAGTTCGACGTGCCGGGCAGGAACGTGTCGGGGGTGCCGTCACTGTCGGTGTCCACCTTCACGAAGCCGGTGACGCCGGCGTTACCGGGATTGAGCGTCCACTCCTGGAGGCGGGCCGGTGGGAAGCGCAGCTCCTTGCGGAGCTCCCAGACCTCCGTCGTGGTCCGGCCAACTGGCTCGAAGACGAGCTTGATGTTGACCGAGATCGGGGCGAAGAAGCGGCCGCCCTTCTCGTTGTCGCGCACGATGCGCATCGTGGTGATGGGCTGCTCGCCGTCGAGTCGCACGAACGCCTTGAAATCGCCGCAGGCGGTCTTGAGAGTCGTCACGCCCTCGAACTGCATGGCGCGCATCTGGATGCGGGTCGTGGCCACGCCCCGCTTGTTGAACGTGGCATTGTCGAGGCGCTGAATGATCGTGTCAGCGTTGCCCAGAGCGCCGGGCTTGCTGCTGGCGAGGGGAACGCCCTTCATGACGATCCGGCCGGTGAACGGCGCGGACCCAGGGCAGAAGAAGCCCGCCGGAAGGGGCTGCTTGGAGAAGTCGGCGAACGAGGTGCCGTCTCCCGGGGTTTTCCAGAGATCGACTCCATTGGCGATGACGCGGTCGGCGGCCATGGCCGGGACCGCAAGCAGAATGGCGAAAACACAGATGGCGAGAACGGAAAGCTTCTTCATGATCTCTCTCCTCACGGTTTTGAAATTCGGCTCCTGTTTTAGCGATCTCGCGGAAGAAAGCCGGCAGCGGCGGACCGCTGCCGGCCGGCAAAGCTCAGTAGGCGATCGGGGGGGCCGGGCAGTGCTGCCCTTCGTCCTCAGTGTGGCAGCCATTGGGATCGACTTGGCGATACTGCTGAGCGGCGGCTACCTTCGCGAGAGGCGAAACACCGGCCGCGAAGTTCGACGTGCCGGGCAGGAAGGTGTCCGGCGCGCCGTCGCTGTCCGTGTCCACCTTCACGAAGCCGCTGACGCTGGGGGTGCCGGAGATCCCGCGGTTACCCGCCCACTCCTGGAGCCGGGCCGGTGGGAAGCGCAGCGCCTTGCGGATCTCCCAGACCTCCGTGGTGGTCCGTCCGACCGGCTCGAAGACGAGCTTGATGTTGACCGAGATCGGGGCGAAGAAACGGCCGCCCTTCTCGTTGTCGCGCACGATGCGCATCGTGGTGACCGGCTGCTCGCCGTCGAGACGCACGAACGCCTTGAAATCACCGCAGGCTGTCTTGCCCGGGGTCACGCCCTCGAACTGCATGGCGCGCATCTGGATGCGTGTCGTGGCAACGCCCTTCTTGTTGAACGTGGCGTTGTCCAGGCGCTGGATGACCGTGTCAGCGTTGCCCAGCGCTTGGCTGCTGGCGATGGGGATACCCTTCATGACGATCCGGCCCGTGAAGGCCGGTGACCCGGGGCAGAAGAACCCGGCCGGAATCGGCTGCTTGGAGAAATCGGCGAACGAGGTGCCGTCTCCCGGGGTCCTCCAGAGATCGACGCCATTGGCGATGACGCGGTCGGCGGCCAGGACCGGAACCGCGAGAGCGAGAATCAGAGCAACGATCGCGAACACCGAAAGCTTCTTCATGAGCTTTCTCCTGTCGATTTCGAGATTTGTACGAGAAGGCGGAGGGTACGCTTCTCTTTCAGCGCTTCGGGGCGGAGCGCGGGCCCCTCGGAGGGGGGGAATCGGCAGGCATCCGGACATGGGGCCACGGTCGTTGGAGATGTCGATCTCGAATCTCCTTCAACTCTATGGGTGCTGGAATCCTCGATTTGCGAGCCGTTCCCACTTTGCTACCCTCCCGCGCCATGAAGAAAACGGTCCTGCTCCTCGCCGCCGCCCTCGGCCTCATCTATCCTGCCGCCGGTCAGACGAGCTCCACGGCTCTGGGACGGGAGATTGAGACGCTGGTGCTGGAACGGTTCTACGACGCCGCCCGGGGGGAGCGCTGGGCCAGGAAGAACGCGGGCTACGCCCAAGGGATTGCGGACGCCGAGGTCTTCCACCGCGAGACCGATCGCCGTATCGCAGAGTTGGGAGCCTCCCACACGGCGTACTACACGCCGGACGATCCTGGCTATCGGGACCTGCTCTCCATCTTCGAGCCGGTCCTTCAGCGCTCCGCGGAAGGCGAGAGCCTCGGGTGCGCCACGGTCGAGCGGGAGGACGGCTGGTTCGTAGCCCGCGTCTTTGCCGGCGGACCTGCTGAAGCGGCGGGGTTGAAGCGTGGGGACCGGATCGTGAGGGCGGACGGCGAGCCCTTCCATCCCGTCCGGTCTTTACGGGGCAAGGCGGGCAAGGCCGTGACGCTGGAGGTCTGGAGCCGGCGGGACGGACCGTCGCGCACCGTGACGGTCACGCCTCGTACGATCGATCCCAGGAAAGAATGGCAGGAGGCCCAGACCGCCGGGACTCGCATTGTGGAGCGCCAAGGGCGCCGGATCGGCTACGTCCCCGTCTGGTCCTGCGCGGGAGTCGAGATCGAGCCTCTCCTAACCGAGGCCTTCCGGGAAAAGCTCGCGGACGCCGACGCCCTGGTGCTCGACCTGCGCGGCGGCTGGGGCGGGTGCAATCCCGGGCTCGTGGCCCTCTTCGATCCCGCCGTGCCGGACCTCACGAGGATCGACCGCCAGGGGAACCGCACCGTCTGGCGCTCCGCTTGGCGCAAGCCGCTCGTGGTGCTCGTCGACGGCGGCTCCCGCAACGGCAAGGAATTGGTGGCCCGCGCCCTCCAGCGTAGCGGCCGGGCCGTCCTCGTCGGCGAGTGCACAGCCGGAGCCGTCCTCGCCGGACAGCCCTTCCTCCTCTCGGACGGCTCCCTGCTCTTCCTCGCCGTGCACGACGTTCTCGTGGATGGCGAGCGGCTCGAAGGCATTGGAGTGAAGCCGGACGTGCCGGTCGCGGACGATCTGCCCTATGCCGAAAGACGAGATCCGCAGCTCGAACAGGCGCTCGAGGTGGCAGTCCGGGCTTCTACGAAGAGATCCCAATCGTCCGCCCTCGCTCCCCAGTCACTTTCCCCGCGGGGCCGGTCCGCCGCCCCGGCTCCTCGATGACCGGGGAGCTGGGGCGAACCCTCGGCCCCGAGGGGAAAGTCACTTTCCCCGACTCCTCCGCCACCGGCCCAGGAGGGAAAACCACCGGGCCTGCGATCCAGGTCATCGGGCCCGAGGGGAAAATGATCCAGCCGTCGGGGCCGGTGGCTCGTCCCGCGGGGAAAATCATCCGGGAATGCTGCGCGGAGACGGAGCCCCTCTCCGCGGCATTCGAGAACCGTTGGCTCGTGGCGCGGGAGAGATCCCGGAAGACCCGGGAACGTTCCTCGTGGATCGCGAGCCCGGGGCGGCTCACCGGGATCAGAGGGAAAGATGTTTCTCGGCTGGGCTCGCTAACGGGGAATCCCGGCCAGAAACTCCGCCATCGCCGCCCAGACCTCCCGCCGTCCGAGGAGGTCGTTGTGAGCCGCACGGGAGACGGACACCCACCGCGCGGGTCCGGCCAGGACGGAGGAGATCTCCTGGCCCTGCGCCACCGGAATCAGGTCGTCCATCTCGCCATGGACGACCAGGGAGGGCACCCGGATACGCCGTGCCGCCGAGCGGGAGTCATAGTTCTCCTTGAGCATCATGCGCACGGCCACCTCCGGAAAGATCCCCCGGGCCACCTCGGCCAGCGTGGTCCAGGGAGACAGCGCGATCAACCCCCGGACCTCCTCCTGGTGTCGGTCCACCGTCGCGATCGCCAGCGCCGCCCCGAGCGACCACCCGGCCACCACCACCGGCCGCTCTGGATGCCGCTCCCGAGCCCAGGCCACGGCCGCATCCCCCGTGGCGATCACCCCCTCTTCAGTTGGGGTCCCGGAGCTGCGTCCATACCCGGGAAAGTCCGCCGCGAACACGGCGACGCCCAACTTCCCCATCTCCTCGAAAACCCCCGCCCACCGCACCGTCTCCAGGTTCTCGCCGTTGCCGTGGAAGAAGACGACGATCGGTGCCAAAGCAGGGAGGTCCGGAGGCGTGTAGAACCAGGCATGAGCGCGGGTCCCCGTCGAGAGGTCGAGCCAGACCTCCTCCAGGGGCACAGGCGGCGGCGAGGGGACCACGACCGGGGGTGCGGGATAGAGCATCTGGCGGGCGAAGGTTTCGAGCATGAAGGGCAATCCTATCGCGTCCTCCTGGGCGAGGGCTCCAATCACGGCCAGAGGGGTTTTTCTTGCGGGCATGACGGCTCAGAACTCTGTGTTCGACTCCCAAATCTGGCGGGCAAAGGTTCGAGCATGGGGGATCCTATAGTGACTGGGTGTCTAAGGGGTCCATGCCATCCTTAACAGCAAGCACAACGGTCCTACATACCCTTCGAAGAGACGCCACGCCGATGGTGCACCAGCAAGGGTGGTGGTTGAGGACCGTGGCGTCAAGCGGCCGTACCGGTGAACAAACTCACTCGCAAGTTGGGTCTTGCCGATTCCCCCAAGCCCAGTAGCGGTCGCGGTCTCGACCTGTCCGATCGCAGAGGTCTGCCCCGCTTTGAACTGCCGAGCCAGGGCTCGCAGATCCTCTTGCCGGCCGACGAAGAGGTGATTTCTCGACAATGGCATACGCGATCCGGCCGGGAGAGGTCCAGGCTCGGGGATCTCGTCTTCCGGGAGCGCGGGAGGCGGGGTCGGCTCACCCGGAAATTGGGGATGGGACTCTCCAGGGA
>CAXTNS010000036.1:18186-20781 GCA_964245465.1 uncultured Thermoanaerobaculia bacterium | reverse complement strand
CTAGAACGCCGTCCACCGCCAAGCGGATTCGTCGCGGTCCATCCTGAGAAGAATTGGCCATGCCGGCGGCGGAAGGCAGGGTCACCAGGACCCGGGAAAGGAGGCGCTGCCCTTGGCGGCGAGGGAAGTCCACGTCCAGCGTGCCGGCTGCCAAGGGCTCCGGCTCCGGCGGCAGCACGGTCGCCGCCGCCTCGCGGGCCCACGAGGCGAGGTCGGACGGCCCCCAGAGCAGCGCGATCCGGTTCTCCGGGCGGACCCAACGGAAGTCCGTCCCTGAAGGCACCGAATCCGGCGGCGGGGGCTGGCGCTCCTCGGCGCTGTAGTCGGAGTCGGATCGCTTCACCGGCACGTCGCCCAGGCCGTCCATGCCGGTGGCGGCGTCCACCCGTACCGAGTCGGGGCAGAAGAACCGGTCGATGCGCTTCTTGAGGGGCAGCTTCATGACGTCCCACTGGGACAGCCAGAACGTCATCTCGCTGGTGTAGAGGATGCGCTTGGAGTCGATGGGCAGCCAGAGGCGGAAGGGCTCGCTGGCCGAGGGACGATAGAGGACCAGGTCCTTGACCACCCCATCTGAGCCACGGTAGGTCCAGACCTCCAGGGGCCGGAAGGCGGCGGCGCAGTCCACCACCAGCCGCTCGACCGGCCGGCCGCGCAGGAACAGGAGCTGCGCCCGGGCGTCTCGCGGCGAGGGAAGCTCCCGAGCCACGAGACGCGAGCGCCGCTCGATCCCCACCCGCAACTCGTTCTCCGGCGTCTCGGGGAGGGGATCCCGGTCGAGGAACTCCCGGAGGATCCGCTCGCGCCCGGCCTCGTCGACCCCAAGGATCTCGCTGCGCTCCTCGGCCGACAGCAGCAGGCCCGGGCCGTCCTGGAAGAACGCCCTCTGCGGCTCGGGCCAGAGGGTGGGATCGGTCTGGGCGAAAGAAGGAACGGCGAAGAGGAACAGGACCAGCGAAAGACCCTTCACGGGTAGTACCCCCGCGCCGTGCGAGCCTTCAATCCTCCCTTCTTCATCTTCACCTCCACCGGGCGGAAACCAGGCAGACCGCTGGTCTCGGTCGAGTTGTAGGCCACCAGGTAACGGCTGCGCAGCTCGGTCTCGATCTGCTTGTAGATGCCCGGCAGGTCTTCGGGGTTGCTGGTGAGGAAGGTCCGGCCGCCGGTCGCCTCCGCCAACTCGCCCAGCTTGCCGCGGATGCTCGTCTCGAACACGGGGATATTGAGGCCGATCGTATAGATGGCCACCCCGCTCCTCTTGGCGTATTCGATGGCGTCCTTGTAGTTGATGTAGCTCGCGTTGTCGTCGCCGTCCGAGAGCAGCACCATGGCCCGCTGCCCCTGGACGCCCCGGAAGTAGTAGAGCGTGTGCACCAGGGCGTCGTGGAGCGCCGTGTCGCCCACGGCCTGGAGCCCGTCGATGGCCTGGACCACTGCGCCCACGTCGTCGGTGGGCGGCATGATCAGGCTCGGCCGGCGGGCGAAGCTCACGGCGAAAGCCCGGTCCTTGGGCCGCATGACGCTCTCCAGGAAGCCGGAGGCCGCCTTCTGCGTCTCCACCATCGACCCTGCCATCGAGCCCGAGGTGTCGAGCAGGATGCCGAGGGTGAGAGGCAGGTTCTGGACCAGCTCGAACTTCACGATCTCCTGCTTCTTCTCCGACTCGAAGACCTCGAAATCGGCCTGGGTCAGGTCTGTCACGAGGTTGTTCGAGCGGTCGGTCACCGCCACGTACAGCTCGACCAGGTTGACCTCCACCTCGGAGACGAACTGGGGTGACTTGAGGTAGCGCACGGCCTCGGTCGTGCTGCCGTCGTCGAGCGTGACCACCACCGTCAGGTAGACCAGCTCGGCGTTGGCCGGCACGGTGACCTCGGCCTCCCAGGGGGGAGCGGCGAGGGAAGCCACCGTCTCGTCGTTGACCCGGAAGTCCATCGACTTGACCCGCCGGCCGTCCGGCACCACGACCTCGGCCCGCGCCTTGGTCTTGCCCTGGACCTTGGTCCCCTTGGACGGCGAGACGATGCGCACGTTCAGCGTCCCGCGCGGCTGGTTCAGGATCACCTCGTCCGCGGCCACCAGCTTGCCCTCGGCGTCGTAACCCTCGGCGCGCACGGTCTGCTCGGTAGGGTAGCGCTCCAGGCGCACTTCGGCGGTAAAGGGCTTCTTCGAGGTGGTGAGCTGGGGCTTGCCGTCCACCAGGAAAGTGACTTTCACGATGCGCTCGCCGGTGATGATGGTCTCGGCCCGCCAGAGTCCCAGCAGGATGTCATCCGCCGGCGGCAGCAGCAGCAGGCTGTCCGCGCCCGCGGCCACGGTGACCGGCACCAGTTGTCCCTGGGCCGCCGCGGCGGGCATCGCCACGGGCGTGACCTCCTGGGGCACCCGGAAACCCCGTGAGATCCACGCTTCGGCGCCGCTCGTCTCGTCGCGGATCTTGAGCCGCATCACATAGTTCGCCCGCGGGCGCAGCGCCTGGTCGATCGCCAGCATGACCGGTTCCCCGGGCTTCTGGGGCGGCGGTACCTGGAAGCGCATCCGGAAGTCCTGGAACGGCGCGCCCTCCTGCTCGATCAGGCCCTCGACGACGAGCTT
>CAXTNS010000036.1:15728-18176 GCA_964245465.1 uncultured Thermoanaerobaculia bacterium | reverse complement strand
CGGGCGCGAGCGGCGGGAGCTCCGTGGCCGCGGCCTCGCGCGCCCAGCGGGCGAGGTCGTGCGGCGGCAGCAGGAGGGCCGAGTTGTCCTTGGGCCGCACCCGGCTGCCGACGTTGGCCAGGGCGCCCGTCAGGCCGGGAACGCCCGTGGCCTCGTCCACCTGCTTGGCCTCCTTGCAGTTCTGGAGGTCGAAGCGGACGGCCCGGATCTTTCCTCTCAGCTCCTCCCACTGCTCCAGCCAGTACTCCATGAGCGGCGTATAGAGCGACCGCTTGGAGTCGCTGGGGATCCAAAGCCTGTAGGGCTCCCCCTTGCCCGGGCTGTAGACGACCAGGCTCCGGTAGGCCGCCTTGCCGTCCGGACCGGTCCCGGCCGCATACCTCCAGACCTCGAGCGTCTTGAAGACCGCGGCGCAGTCCACCTGCAGCCGGTCGAAGGGCATGCCGTTGAGGAACAGGAGTTGGGCCCGCACGTCCTGAGGCGAGGGGAACTGATCGTAGGCGAGCTTCCAGCGCAGGGCGATGGCGTCGCGCAACTCGTTGGCGGGCGTCTCGGGGAGCGGGTCCTTGTCCAGGAACTCCTTGATCCAGCGCGCCCGCGCTTCGGGGTTCAAGCCGCGCAGGGCCGTGCGCTGCGCCGGCGTGAGCAGCAGCCCCGGGCCGTCCTGGTAGAACGCCCGCTCCGATTCCGGCCAGAGCGTGGGGTCGTTCTCCTGGAGCCCCTGCGCCCGCAACGGCGAAAGGGACAGGAGGAGTATGGAGAAGAGGGGAAAGAGAAGCGGAATCCGGTATCTCACGTGCGGCCTTTCTGCATGCCCGGTGCCATGGGTTGGTGAAGATTCGTGGGGCACGGTTGGCACGGGCCAATGGAGAGACTACTATGGCGGTCAAGCCCATGCCGAAGATCCTCCGCAATCAACCGATCCGCACCTGGGAAGCCGGCGACAGCGTCCAGGGTTTCGCGCTCCTGACCAAGAAGGAGATGCGCCAGGACCGCAACAACAAAAGCTTTCTCGACATGGAGATCGCGGACGCGAGCGGCTCCATGGTGGCCAAGGTCTGGTCCGACAGCCCCGCCCTCAGCGCCCGCGTCGAGCCCCACCAGTTCATCGCCTTCCGCGGCTCGGTCAAGAACTACCGCGACCAGCTCCAGCTCACGATCGACGACTGCCGCGAGGCCACCGAGGCCGACCGGCATTACGGCTTCGACGAATCGAAGCTCATTCCGTCCACCCGAGAGGACATCGATGATCTCTGGATGCGACTCCAGCGCATCTACTCCGAGGACGTGGAGCGGCCGGTGCTGCGCCGCCTCGCGGCCGAGACCCTGGCCGTCCACGGCAAGGGCCTGCGCGAGCATCCGGCCGCCAAGGCCATGCACCACGCCTATCGCGGCGGTCTGCTGGAGCACGTGGTCTCCATGGCCGAGCTCGGCAAGCTCGTCTGCAGCCACTACCGGGACCTGGACTGCGACCTCGTGCTGGTCGGCGTCCTCTTCCACGACCTCGGGAAGCTGATGGAGCTGGGCGCCATGCCCGCCAACGACTACACCCTCGAAGGGCGCCTGGTCGGGCACGTGGTCATGGGCCGCGACCTCCTGATCGAACGCTGCGCCGCCATCGAGGGCTTCCCCCGCGACCTCCGGCTTCTCTTGGAGCACATGGTCCTCTCCCACCAGGGCAAGAAGGAGTTTGCCTCCCCCGTGGAGCCCATGACTCCGGAGGCCCTGGCCCTCCACTTCATCGACGACCTGGACTCCAAGATCAACCAGCTCCGTGCCTCCCGCGAATCCGCCCCCGGCATGCAGTT
The DNA here is from genome assembly GCA_964245465.1 of uncultured Thermoanaerobaculia bacterium. Lineage (GTDB taxonomy): Bacteria > Acidobacteriota > Thermoanaerobaculia > Multivoradales > UBA5704 > DATARR01. Next base: position 16,368 of record CAXTNS010000036.1, on the reverse strand, counting down.
CCACCGCGGCCTCGGGCGCTACGTCTACCTGCCGCCCCTGCGCACCCCCGAGGAGATCCTGGTGGACGGGGAAGTGGAAGCCTTGGACGAGCTGGCAGCCATCTCCGCCGAGCCCCACGCCTTGGAGATGGCGGAGATGGAAATGCCGCCGGACATTGAGGAAAGCGACGGCACCGACGAGGCTGTGGAAGCCGAAGAGGTCCAGGCTCCGCTGTTCCGGGTGGAGTAAAATTTCTCCATGATCAGAACGACCTTGGATTTGAACGAAGAGACGGTGCACGTCCTGGAGCAGATAGCTTCCCAGGAGGGGAGGAGCCAGGGAGAGGTGATCCATGAGGCGCTGCTGACCTATCGCAGCAGGGCGGTGAGACCCATGCCCAAAGGGGTGGGGATGTATGACAGCGGCCGCTCCGACATCTCGGAACGGGCCGAGGAGCTCCTCTTCCAAAATCGAAAAAATCGATGATCCTGATCGCTGACTCAGGCGCTCTCTACGCCCTGTACGACAAAGCCGACCAGCATCACCTCCGGGTCCGTTCCACGATCGAGACGCACCCGGCCCCATTGTCATCCCCGCGGCGATCCTTGCGGAAGTGGATTACCTTTAGGTCATTGGCTGGGATTCGACGCCGAGGTCGAT
>CAXTNS010000036.1:14561-15718 GCA_964245465.1 uncultured Thermoanaerobaculia bacterium | reverse complement strand
GTCCAGTACCGGGATTTGAAGATCGGTTTGGCCGATGCCCCAGTGATCGCGACGGCCGAGAGGTTGGCGACCGACCGCATTCTGACGGTGGACGAACGGCATTTTCGAGCCATCGTCTCCAAACGAGGGCAGGCGTTCCGCCTGCTTCCAACGGACGCCTGATCGATCCTGCTCCCTACCGCCCCGCCTCCCCCTCCCCGATCACGAACTCCTTCCTGAGGTACGACGTCGTCGCCGCCAGATCGTCGCGGACGCTGACGCCCACGGCCCAGATCCCCTTCTTCATGGGGATGGCAATCTCGTGGACGTACACGTTCTTCGTCTCGCCCTCGGCTTCCGGGATCTCCACCGTCACCAGCTTGGTCTGGCGGACGGGGGTGGTGGTCCCACTACCACTCGCGACCACATAGAGCCGCAGGCGGCCCGAGCGCTTTCCCGAGCCCGGTTGAAGGTAGAGCTTGCCGATGGGCACCCGGACCTTGACCGGCACCAGCACCGTCGAATCCCCCTGTTCCTTGCCGGCCCCGATCTCGATCGCCGCCGCGAGCGGGTTGTCCTCGGGTCCGAAGCGCATCACCGCCAGCGTCCGCTCCGCCACCGTCTCCCCCAGCGGCTTGTCCCGGTACCACTGGCGGTGCCGCACCTGAGCGCCCCGGGCCTTCACGCGAACCTCGACCTTGTGCTCCTTGCCGTCGCCCGGCCGCTGCGGCTGGTAGCCCAGGGAGTAGTAGGCCGTCAGATCCTCGCCCAGGAGCCGCAGCGCGGCAAGCGGGTTTGACGCGTTCAACATGGGCCGGCCGCCCGTGTTCTTGGCCAGCAGGCGCAGCCCGTTCTGGCGGCTCATGACCAGGGCCTGGTGGAAGATCGTGCCGGACACCGCGCGCGAGCCATAGGCCTCGATCGGATAAAGCGTGACTTGGTTCCGGCTGGCCCGGGCCGTCAAGTCCCAGAACCGATTCGTCAGGTCGTACTGGCCGCCAGCGAATCCCGAGGCCCGGTGGCCGGCCTTGAACTCGGTTTGCAGGGAGACCTGGGTCAACAGGTCGTCGCCGGGATTCAGCGCCAGCCCATCGCTCACATAGAGGATCGCCTTGCGCCCGGGCATGCCCGCGAGCCAGCTCACCACCGAGTCCAGACCGTCGAGCGCTCCCCGGACC
>CAXTNS010000036.1:13586-14551 GCA_964245465.1 uncultured Thermoanaerobaculia bacterium | reverse complement strand
GGACCAGGGCGCTCTCCTGATCCGCCCACGCGCCGATCCGCGACTGCACCACCAGACCCCAGCCATTGCCCACCATCGCGGATTCGATGTCTTCCATCGCGTGCTCGCGGCTCTCCTCGAACTTCCGGGCGTCGCTCGACAACCCCTTGAGAGCCGCGATGTCCGCCTCGATCTGGCCGAGGTCCGTCGTGAACTGGCGGCGGATGTCGAGCTTCTGGTCATAGCGGATGAGCATCACCTCGTCGCCCGGCGCCAGCTCGTTGCGCAGGAAACCGGCCAGGCTCGGGAGGATGCGGTTCCGGCCCTGCGGCTCCATGTTGACGTCGTCCACGAAGACCACCAGCCGCAGCCGCTGGTCCTCCGGGCGCCCGGGAGTCGCCGCCGCCGGAGCCCCGTCCTGGCTCCCGGCAGACCCCGCGGAGAGCCGGCTCTCGGCATAGAAGTTGGTGACCGCCACCGGCTGGCCGTCCTCGTAGACCTCGAAGTCCTCCTTCTTCAGACCCAGGATCGGCTTTCCCTTCTTGTCGGTCACGAAGACTTCCAGGTTGACGACGCTGACGTTGATCGAATCGCCGAAGCTCTCCGGTGCCGCCTCCTGGGACGGAAGAGGAAAGGATGATGCGATCAACAGGCCGAGCACGCCCATCAGCCGGATCCAGAGACGAAGGGAGGTCATGGCACGCTCCTCTTTCGAAAGGATAAGGAAATCGGTTTCAGTCCCGAAATCTCAGCAAAAAGCATACCCCGGAGAAACGGAGCAGGGCCCGCCGTGGATCGCCCTCCGGACCGGACACGAGGTCCCCTTTTGAGGACAGCCTGGCGCGCTTCTCACACAAGCAAACTGAAACATGCGGCGAGGGTTTGCGAGCGTCTTCATGGCCGACTTCGAGGACTCCCTCTCCCCCACGTGGACCAACGTGGTCGAGGGGCAGGCGAACCTCCTGGACGCCGTCCGGCGGCAGATC
>CAXTNS010000036.1:11224-13576 GCA_964245465.1 uncultured Thermoanaerobaculia bacterium | reverse complement strand
ACCAGAGCCCGAGGGCAAGGAGTACCGGCTGAACGACCGGACGGCCACCCTGCTCGTCCGCCCCCGCGGCTGGCACCTGCTGGAGCGGCATGCCACGGTGGACGGCGTCCCCGTCTCGGCCAGTCTCTTCGACTTTGGCCTCTACTTTTTTCACAACGCCGCGGAGCTCCTGAAGCGCGGCAGTGGCCCTTACTTTTATCTGCCCAAGCTGGAAAGCCATCTGGAGGCCCAGCTCTGGAACCGGGCTTTCCAGGCCGCCCAGGACAGGCTCGGCATCCCGCGCGGCACCATCCGCGCGACCGTGCTCATTGAGACCATCACCGCCGCCTTTGAGATGGACGAGATCCTCTGGGAGTTGCGCGAGCACGCCGCCGGTCTCAACGCCGGCCGGTGGGACTACATCTTCAGCATCATCCGCAAGTTCCCCGAGAGCGAGCTCGTTCTCCCCGACCGCTCCCAGGTCACCATGACCGTGCCCTTCATGCGCGCCTACACCGACCTTCTCGTGAACACCTGCCACCGGCGCGGCGCCCACGCCATCGGCGGCATGGCCGCCTTCATCCCCAGCCGGCGCGACGAGGACGTCAACCGCCGTGTCCTGGAAAAGGTTCGCGAGGACAAGGAGCGCGAGGCCCGCCAGGGCTTCGACGGCACCTGGGCGGCCCATCCCGACCTCGTCCCCGTCGCCCGCGAGATCTTCGACCGCTTCCTGGGAAACCGGCCGCACCAGAAGGACGTTCTGAGGGACGACGTCGCTGGGAACGCCGGTCCTCTGCTCGGTTTCCAGGTCGAAGACGGCCGGATCACCGAGGAGGGCGTGTGCTCCAACATCTCGATCGCCCTCCAGTGCCTGGATTTCTGGCTCCAGGGGCAGGGCGCCGTCGGCATCCACAACCTCATGGAAGACGCCGCGACCGCCGAGATCTCCCGCTCCCAGCTCTGGCAATGGATCCGGCATGGCGCCCGGATGGACGACGGCCGTCCCGTCACCCCCGAGCTTTACAGGGAGCTCCAGGATCAGGAGCTGCAAGCCCTCGGCGGCTCCGGTCAGGGACGGCTGGGCGACGCGGCGAGGATTCTGGATGAGCTCGTGCTGAGCCGCGACTTCGTGCCGTTCCTGACGGTCAAGGCGTACGAGTTGCTGGATTAGATTGCGTCCGACTTAGTCAGGCGCAGGTAGAAAAAAATCCGCACCAAGCGTTTGCTCAAGCTCGTCCAGGTAAGCGCGCAAACCCTCTCGGCAATGAGCTTCGCTGGTGCGCTCTCCTTCGCTGAGCAGCACAGCCAAGGTCTTGTTCCTCTTCCGTGCTGGAGAGAGTAGCCTTGCCGCTCCACGCATACCAAGCTTCTTGATCAGCACCTCCAGCAGCCGCTCAAGACAAATCACGCGCCCCGAGATCGCCTCTCGAATATCTTGCAGCTCCAAACTACTGCCGAGCACTCTCATCCAATTCTTATCTCCACTCAAAAGAAAGAAGTTGGGGCGCTCAGCCAAAGTTGCCAAGAGCAACACCTCTCCAGGATCGATACGGCGGTATTTTGCGAGACGCTTGCTAAGCGGTAGAGATCCCGGTTCTGTCCAGGGAGGTATTCGCCCGCACCAGAGAATTATCCTATCCGCCTGATCCTGGCTCAGGTCGGGGAAAGCTCTCTGACTTCTCACCATCCCAGGTAGTGCATCCAAACGCGTACAACACGACGTGTCAAAGCCAAGAACTTTGACAACAGGCTCCAGCGCCCCCTCTCCAGCCAAGAGAGCAAACATATCCGAATCGATCAGAAGGACCGATTCACAGCCATCAAAACTATGAAGCCAAGACTGCGCGGAGGAACCGCTGGGAGGTTTCGGGGAGGTCGGCATCTTCGATCCGCAACCAGAGCTCACGATCTATGATATCTTTAGCGCTCTCGCCATTCTCACCAAAATGATGCTGCAGCGAGCGCGCGGCTTCCGCCCACGCAGCATGCTTCTGTGCATGGATTAGAATCAGTACTCCAGGATCCACTTTCCACTCCTTGGCGACAGGCTCTGCTTTTAAATATAGAGCCGCTGGCGGAGTTGAGGCCGGAAGACCGAGATCGGGCTCGGGATCCTTGGTGAGGATAGTAAACGCGTAGCGATTGGCCTCGACCTCTACGGGATCTTGGCCTGGGGGTGTTTCTAGGCTGTCATCAACCAGAAGCTCATCTCCAGGCTTCACATGCCTCCGCAAAAGATGAGCGACCTCATGCGCAAGGTGAAAGGCTAGCCAGGACGGAAAGCAGCGGCGCGAGCCCAGCATGATGACGGGCCGATCACCCGAAAACATGACCATGCCGTCAAGCCGATGAGATTTACGCGCAACCGTACCA
>CAXTNS010000036.1:3795-11214 GCA_964245465.1 uncultured Thermoanaerobaculia bacterium | reverse complement strand
AAAGACTATGATGCCATGCGCCCAACAATAATGGAGCAGCGAGCGCAAATCGACCTGACGATAGCCGTTCAGAAATATCCACTGCCGAATTTCCAAAGCGCTTTTAGGGGGTTCATAGGGTGGAATGTGATCAATGAACTCTGCCAGTATCTCCCCAGCTTGCTGAGCCAAGAAAGCGGTAGGGCGACTCTTCTCCAAGTCTGATGTTTCGGAGCGCTTGAAACGCGCGCTGCGAAGGGGAAGTTGCAACTCGTGGTCACGAGCATGTAAGTCTTCAAGGTCAAGGGAAAGGTTTTGGGCAAGGTATAGCTCGGCCAACTGCCGATTGGCCGGCACGTCGGCGAGGTCATCTCTCCACCAAGGAGGCAGGATCGCATTCTGTACGAAGCTACGATCAATGCCTGCTAGTTCTAGACGTTCGTAAAGGTCCCGCATGGAGGGATGAAGGCTGGGCACGGTCGTCTCCCTCCTGATGATTTGGTAGGGCACCTACGCCCTGCCAAAGTCTAGCAAAAACAGAGTGGGAACACAACCCGCAGGACAAGAGCGGGGGAAGAATACAACGGGTTGTAGTGCGGGCTCAGGAAACCGACAGGACCACCCCCGCCGCCCCCCAGCCCCGGACCCCCGCCCGCAACGCCGCCGCCCGCGCCGCGTCATGGCTATCGGTGGGGGCGGCCGCGGCCTCGATCGCCGCGCCCATCGTGGCCCCGGCCAGGATCTCGCGCAGCAGCGCCTGCTGGGGCAAGGTCAGCGGATACCTCCGTACGACGAAATCGCGGCGGGTCAGCGCCACGTGCTCCTCCCCAGGCTCGGGCACCGGCACTTCCTCGCCTTCCGCGGCGTGCCGCGCCGCCGTGTAGTAGGCGTTGACCGGGAACCGGAAGGTCAGCACGTGCAGGCAGGGCACCGGGACGAGCCGCGCCTCGGCGAAGCGCTCGGGCGGGAAGGACTGGAGCGTCTCCGGCGTCAGGAGCGTCCGGCCTTCGACTCCGGGACCGTCGAACACCTTGGCGATGGTCCACTCGAAGGTGGCGAGGTCGATCAGGAAGTCGGGCCAGCCTACCTCCTCACCCTCTTCTCGAGCGGGCCGCGTCTCTTCGAGGAACTTCGCGAAGCTCTCTCCCAGGTGGTCCAGGGTGTAGCTGCGCGACGGGTACTGCTGGAGGTACTCGAAGGCGAAGCTGTCGAAGACCTCCTCGCCCAAGGCCTGCTTGAGGATGGGGAAGTTGGCCCCCAGGCATTCGAGCAGCCGCGAGTAGTAGGCGTTGGCGTAGATCGACAGCCGCTCGGCCGCCGTCAGGTTCCGCGAGCGGCGGACCACCGCTTCGAGCTCGCCGCGGTTCAGCCGGATCAGCGCCTGCGCTTCGTCGGAAACCGCACCGCCCTCGATCCCTTCGGGATGGGTGACCACCGCCTGGAACCAGCGCTGCACCACGTCCAGCGAGCGTTCGCTCACTCCACCTCCGGCCGGATGTGGTGGAGCGGATGGGGCACGTTCGAGCCGGCTCCCACCAGGACCGGCCACTCCTCTTCGGCTTCCTCCACGGGACTGGGAAGGTGATCGCCCATGAACCGCTTGGCCTTGAGCACCTCCTCGTGCACCACGGGGAAGGGTGGGATGTTGGCGTCCCATTCAAGCAGAGTCGAGACGCCGCCCGTCAGCTTGTGCGCCGTGCGATAGAGCTCCCAGACCGGATCGATCACATGGTTGTCGTGCGTGTCGATCAGGTGGGTCGTGTAGTCCGTGTGGCCCGCGAGATGGAACTGGACGATCCGCTCGTGCGGCAGGGAGCGGATGAACCGGTCCGGGTCCATGTCGTGGTTGAAGCTCGACACGTAGACGTTGTTGACGTCGAGCAGCAGCCCGCAATCGGCCTCCTCGGCCATGCGGGTGACGAACTCCCATTCGTCCATCGTCGAGTCCTGGAAGGTGATATAGGAGCTGGGGTTCTCCAGCACGAACGGCCTTTCCAGCACGTCCTGCACCACCTTGACGCGCTCCACCACGTGGCGCAGCGTCTCCTCCGTGAACGGCACGGGCAGCAGGTCATGCGTGTTGCGCCCCATGATCCCGGTCCAGCAGAGGTGGTCGGAGATCCACTTGGCGTCGATCTCCTTGGCCAGCCGCTTCAGCTTCTTCAGGTACTCGACGTTCACGGGGTCCGTCGAGCCGATCGACAGCGAGACCCCGTGCATGACGATGGGGTAGCGCTCGGCGATCTGCTGCAGCACGTAGCGCGGCCGGCCCTGCGAGTCGATGAAGTTCTCGCTGATGATCTCGAACCAGTCCACCTCCGGCTGATTCTGGAGGACGTAGTCGAAGTGGACGGACCTCAGGCCCACTCCCAGGCCGAGATTGTCATGTCCGAGGCGAGGTGGCTTCATCGGCACTCCTTCCGGGAAAGCCCCGTCCTCCTCGCCAGGGATTTCAATCCCTGGGGAGGAGGGCGGGGGTGGACATACATGAGACCGCGTGTAGGAGGAAGCGCCGCAGCTCGCGGGAGCCGGACCGAACTTCTTGCCGGCCTTCGTCATCGCGGCTTCGTAGTTGGAGCGGGCCTTCTTCCAGGCATCGCCCTTGATGGGAACCGTGCAGCTCCCCTGCCCCTTGCAGTCGTTCACGCCCTCGCCGCCCTGGTTCTTGCAGGCGTTGGAGCCTTGGCAGCCGTGGGCTTCGGTGGTGGAGCAATTGCCCTGGCCGGCGCACGCGTTGTCGCCACCCGCGCCCTGGCCCTTGCAGGCATTCAGGCCGCAGCAGGCATGCGCGTCCTTGGCCGCAGCCGCCGCCTTCTCTTCCGCCGACAGCAAGCTCCCCCCCAGCACCGAGCCGGCGACCACGCCGCCGAAGGCCGCGAAGGCCAACTTCCCGAAATCTCTCCTGCTGACGTCGTTCTTCTTCATCATTCTCTCCTCTGGAAAGTGAAGATTTCGCTGCGAACACCTCGGAGGGCGCGAGGTACGGGCCCCCAGACCGCGCTCATGGGGTCAAAAGACGCCTGAGTCTACTCCTAAATACGTTGCGGGGGAGAGAAGGGATGGGTCACCAGCTCATCTGGTACAGCATCCAGTACACCACCACCCCGGTTACCGAAACGTAGAGCCAGATCGGCAGTGTCCAACGGGCGATCCGGACGTGCCGGTGCCAGCGCTTCCGGTAGGCCCTCCAGACGGTGATGATCGCGAGGACAGGCACGGCCGCCGCGAGGATGGTATGGGTGATCAGGATGGTGAAGTAGACCGTGCGCACCGGCCCGGTCCCCGGGAAGGGCTTGGACCCGACATGCGCGTGGTAGATGAGATAGGACGTCAGGAACAGCACCGAGCAGACGAGGGCGGCGATCATGACGTTCCGGTGGGCGATCAGACGCCGCTGCCGGATCAGCACGTAGCCCGTCCCCAACAGGAGCGCGGCGAGAGCATTGAGGGTCGCGTTGACCGCGGGAAGATCCTGGACCTGGAGCATGGCCGGGATTGTAGAGGCAAGGCGACCGCCTCGCCAGGGATTGAAATCCCTGGCGAGGGTCGTGGCTGCTACGCGGTCAATGAGCAGAGGGAGGCGTGGGCTCCACCTGCTCCTGAGGCATCGGTCCGCTCCCGGCCGGGTTCGTCCCTTCGGGAGCAGGTCCGGCCGGCGTCGCCGACCCGGGCGAGACCGAGGGGGTCTGCGGCACAGGAGCCACCGCCACCGGAGCCATCGTGGGCTTGGGTGCGTTCTTGGCCAGCCAGTCATTGAAGTCGGCCTGGGTGTGAATGGTCAGGAAGCCCCTCATCACCGCGTGAGAGACGCCGCAGAGCTGCGCGCAGGCGATCTCCCAGCAGGTCTTCTTGACGGCACATCCGGGCAGCGTCGCTTCCGGCGGGTTGACCACCTTGGGCGTGAAGTAGATCGGGATCAACTGGCCGGGAATGGCGTCCTGCTTCACCCGCATCGTGGGCAGGAAGAAGCTGTGGATCACGTCCTTGCTGGTCAGGTAGATGAGCGCCGGCTTGTCCACTGGGAGATGGAGCTGGTTGATCGTCGTGATGTCGTCCTGGCCGGCCGGATCGTTGGGGTCGCGCCCCAGCGGGTTGGTGCCGGAGGTGATCAGCTTGGGATCGGTACGCCCGAAGAGCCCATCCGGGCCGGGATAATGGACGTTCCAAGCGAACTGCTCGGCCACGATCCGCACCTGCACGGCTTCCGCTTTGTCGGGCAGGACGTTGACCCGCCGCGCCCAGATCGGCACGGCGTACGCGGCCAGCAGCACCACCTCGACCAGCACCACGCCCGCCTCGCCATAGGTCGAGAAGTGACCCTTGGCGCCGCCGTAGCTCGCCACAGGGTTGGCCTTGCGGCGGAAGCGGATCAGGCAGTAGAGGTAGAAGAGCCCCCAGCCGACGAACAGCATGAGCATGAACCAGTGGACCACGCCCGTCAGCCTGTCGAGCTCCAGACCGTGCTCCGACCCGTCCGGAGGAAAATTGAGAGGAAAGCCGTACGTTCTATCCATCACCGTTTCTCTCCGTGGATGAGGCGCAGTCGCTGCCGCACCGTTGCCTTCTCCGAGAGCTTCTTGGAACGACGTCTGAAATCGAGGAACACCTTGCCGATCCCGACGTAGACCAGGCCGACGATCCCGATCAGGAACAGGATGGCGTTGTTCATGCCCTGCGTCATGGGCGCGTCCGCCGCGCCGTAGCAGGTGGCGCAGGCCGAGGCGGCCGACGGCAGGGCGAGCCACGCGAACATCGCAGACATCAGGAGGATCGGGAGTTTTTTCAAAATCTTCATCGCCGTCACTCCTCGTCATCAGGCGCCAGGGCGCGGAGCTTCCTGCGCACACTCCGGCCGTAGAGCAGCAGGACGAATCCCAGCAAGAAGAACACCACGCCCAGCGCGAGGTCCCCCACGCTGCCCGTGGCCAGGTAACTCTGCACTCCCCAGACGCCCACCCACGCCGCCAGCAGCACCGAGACGGCGATGAAAAACAGGTGGAACGACCGCAACGACAAGCTCACCGCACGTACCGCCCGTCCCAGTGCCACAGAGAGGGGATGGCCATCAGCACGATGAAGAAGAGCACCGTGAGGAGCAGCACCCAGTAGATCGCCTTCCGCTCGTGGGACAGGTGCATGAACACCGCCGCCACCAGCGAGCCCTTGAAGCTGGCGATCGCCAGGGCCACGATGACGGCCAGCACGACCGGCATGTGGAAGTAGCTGACGGCGACCGTCAGCACCGTGAGGACCAGCAGGGCCACGAACACCCCGATGTAGGCCCGGGTCTGCTTCCGGATGGATTCGGCGTCGCTCGCGCTCATTCGTCGTCTCTCCTAGAGCAGGTACAGGGTCGGGAACAGGAAGATCCACACCAGGTCCACGAAGTGCCAGTACAGGCCGGCCACCTCGATGCGGTTGGCGAACCGGTCGGGATTCGTCTTCCACATCTTGGAGCCGGGACCCCAGAAGTAGCCGTTGACCACCATCCCGCCGATCACGTGCAGGCCGTGCAGGCCCGTCAGCGTGAAGTAGATGGCCAGGAAGGTGTTGGTGTGCGGCAGGTACCCGTGGTGGAACTTGGTGTTGTACTCGATGGCCTTGATGATCAGGAAGCCCACGCCGGCGAGGAACGTGAGCCCCATGTACAGCCGGTACTTCCTGAAGTCGTTGAGCTTGAGCGACGCCCACGACATGACCATGGTCACCGAGGAGGCGATCAGGATCACCGTGTTGAGCGTCGCGAGCGGTACGTTCAGGTACTCCCGGCCGTGGTGCCAGGTGCCCGGGGCCGCCCCGGTGCGCAACAGCACGTAGGAGGAGAACAGGGCGCCGAACAGCATGACCTCCGACGCCAGGAACAGCCAGATCCCCAGCTTGGCGTTGTAGAGGCCGGTGTCGGGCCGGGCTTCCGTCGTGTACGGGATGTCCATCATGGCCTCAAGCCTCCTGGGGCAACTGCGGGAGTGATTGATGCTGGGGGACGAAGTCCGCCGGAGCCCCCGGCAGGCTGTAGTCGTACGGTCCGCGGACCACCGTCGGGATCTCGTGGAAGTTGCCGTGGGGGACCGGCGGCGACGGCGCGGCGGCCCACTCCAGCGTGGTCGCATCCCACGGGTTGTCGCCCACCTTCTTCCCCTTCTTGATGCTCCAGAAGAGGTTGATGATGAACGGGATCTGCGACAGCCCTAGCAGCCAGGCCGAGATCGACATGAACGCGTTCCAGTGCAGCACGGGCTGAGCGTGGGAGTACGTGAGGCCGCCATCGTACAAACGGCGGGAGACGCCCGCGAGACCCTGGATGAACATCGGCATGAACACGCCGTTGATGAACAGGAACGAGGGCCAGAAGTGCAGCTTGCCCAGGAAGTCGCTCATCTTGCGGCCGGTCAGCTTGGGGAACCAGTAGTAGATGCCGGCGAACATCGCGAAGATCGTTCCCGGTGCCACCACGTAGTGGAAGTGGCCGATCACGTAGTAGGTGTCGTGCAGGTGGATGTCCGAGGGCGCGAGCCCCAGCGGCAGGCCCGTCAGGCCGCCGATGGCGAACATCGGCAGGAAGGCCAGCGCAAAGAGCATCGGCACCGTGAACCGGATCGAGGCCCCCCACAGCGAGATGATGAGGGCCGTCAGGACGATGACCGACGGGATCGAGATGATCATCGTCGTCGTCTGGAAGAACGCGCTCATCACCGTGCCCATGCCCGTCATGAACATGTGGTGCGCCCACACGATGAACGACATGAAGCCCAGGAACGAGATCGCGTACACCATCGACCGGTAGCCCCACAGCGGCTTCCTGGTGTTGTTGGCGATCACCTCGGCGATGATGCCGAAGGCCGGCAGGATCAGCACGTAGACCTCCGGGTGGGCCAGGAACCAGAACAGGTGCTGCCAGAGCAGCGGGCTGCCGCCGCCCGACACCGCGAGTTGCTGGCCCGACACCACCAGGCCGCTCGGCAGGAAGAAGCTCGTGCCCGCCAGCCGGTCCATCATCTGGAGCACCGCCGCCGCCTGGAGCGCCGGGAAGGCCAGCAGCAGCAGGAACGAGGTCACGAACTGCGCCCACACGAAGAAGGGCAGCCGCATCCACGTGAGCCCCGGAGCCCGAAGCTGGATGATGGTGACCAGGAAGTTCGCCGAGCCCAGCACCGACGAGATGATCAGCGCCAGCATGCCGAACAGCCACATCGTCTGGCCCGGAGGGGCGATGTCCGACAGCGGCGGGTACGAGGTCCACCCCGACTGCGCCGAGCCGCCGGGAGCGAAGAAGCTCGACAGCATGATCACGCCGCCGATGAAGTAGCTCCAGTAGCTCGCCATGTTCAGCTTCGGAAACGCCATGTCCGGGGCGCCGATCTGCAGCGGCACCAGATAGTTGCCGAACGCGCCCACCGCCAGCGGCACGATCCGCAGCACCAGGTTGTTCGCGGTGGTCTC
>CAXTNS010000036.1:0-3785 GCA_964245465.1 uncultured Thermoanaerobaculia bacterium | reverse complement strand
GTTGTAGAACTCCGGCGCGATCACTCCTCCGCTCGCCTTCAGCAACTTGCCGACCAGAGGGATCGGCGTGTTCGGGTAGGCCAGCGACCAGCGCATCATCATCATCAGCGTGAAGCCGAAGAGGAGGAACACGAGAGCCGTGAACCCGTACTGCATCCCAATGACCTTGTGGTCCTGGGAAAAGACGTACTTGGTCCAGAAGCCCTGCTCTTCGTGGTGGTGGGCCTCGTGGTGACCATGGGCCCGTTCGTCGACTAGTGCCATCTACGATCTCCCTTCAGACCGGTGATCGGAACGGGCAGGGACGAGCCGGCCGGCAGCGCGGGCGCACTGCCGCGACCCCTTGATTCCTGCCCCGCATTTTTGGCGACTTCTCTGTACAGCATGCGAACGGCTTATCTGAAAAGACGGCTGGAGTGTACGACAGCCGCGCGACGAGCCGCAAGGCGGGGCGCGCCGAACGCCGGAATGCTAGGATTCCACGTCTTCTGGAGAGAAACACCATGACGGCAAAGCTCCGACTCTTCGCCCTCACCGCGGCCGGGCTCCTGCTCGGCACCCTGGCGTTCGCCCACGGGATGGACCACCTGGGCCACGGCCAGATGGAGCCCGCTCCGGCGGGGCCCGTCCAGGCCGGGGGCGACTTCTACTACCCCGAGAAAGACGAAGGCGTCGACGCCCTGCCCGCCCGCAAGGCGGCCCAGCTCGCCACTGCCAGCCAATTCACCGTCTTCCACGGCTTCCAGCTCACCGACCGGCTGCCCGAGAGCGGTATCACCTTCCGCAACGAGGCCGTGGACGACAGCGGGCGCGAGTACAAGATGGTCCACTACGACCATGGCAACGGCGTAGCCGTGGCCGACGTGGACGGCGACGGCCTGCTCGACCTCTACTTCGTCACCCAGCTCGGCGACAACCAGCTCTGGAAGAACCTCGGCAAGGACAAGTTCCGGAACGTCACGGCCGAGGCCGGGGTCGCCCTGAGGGACCAGATCAGCATCGCCCCTTCCTTCGCCGACGTCGACAACGACGGCGACCCCGACCTCTTCGTCACCACCGTCCGCAAGGGCAACCACCTTTTCCTCAACGACGGCAAGGGCCGCTTTCAGGACGTCTCCAGGGAAGCCGGCCTCGACTACGTGGGCCACTCCTCCGGCGCCGTCTTCTTCGACTACGACCGCGACGGCCGGCTCGACCTCTTCCTCGCCAACGTCGGCCGCTACACCACCGACAAGACCGGCCGGGGCGGCTACTACGTGGGATTCGAGGACGCCTTCGCCGGCCACCTCCACCCCGAGCGCACCGAGCCCAGCATCCTCTACAAGAATCTCGGCAACCACCGCTTCAAGGACGTCTCCAAGGAGACCGGTCTCGTGGACGGCGGCTGGACGGGAGATGCCTCCGTCATCGACTTCAACGAAGACGGCTGGCCCGACCTCTACGTCCTCAACATGCAAGGCGACAATCACTACTGGGAGAACGTCGGCGGCAAGACCTTCGTCGAGAAAGGCGCCCAGTACTTCCCCAAGACCTCCTGGGGCGCCATGGGCATCAAGGTCTTCGACTACGACAACGACGCCCGGCCCGACGTCATGATCACCGACATGCACTCCGACATGAGCCAGCTCATCGGCGTCGACAAAGAGAAGCTCAAGTCCGACATGCAGTGGAACGACAAGACGCTCCAGGGCGGCGCCAACAACATCTTCGGCAACTCCCTCTTCCACTACCAGGGGGACGGCAAGTTCGCCGAAGTGTCCGACCCCATGGGCGTCGAGAACTACTGGCCCTGGGGCCTGAGCGCGGGGGACCTGAACGCCGACGGCTACCAGGACCTCTTCATCACGGCCAGCATGAACTTCCCCTTCCGCTACGCGGTCAACTCCCTGCTCCTGAACGACAAGGGCAGGATCTTCCGCGACAGCGAGTTCATCCTGGGCGTCGAGCCGCGCCGCGGCAACCGCACCCACTTCCACATGACCGACATGGACTGCGACGGCGCGGACAAGAAGAAGACCCCCTGCGCCAACCGCACCGGCAAAGTCCGCATCATGAGCACCCTCGGCTCGCGCTCCTCCGCCATCTTCGATCTGGACGGCGACGGCGACCTCGACATCGTCACCAGCGACCTCAACTCCGAGCCCCAGGTCCTTGTGAGCAACCTCGCCGAGAAGAAGCCCCTCCGCTTCCTCAAGGTCCAGCTCAAGGGCACCACCTCCAACCGCGACGCCCTGGGAGCCCGCGTCCAGGTCAAGTCCGGCAACCAGACCTGGACCCAATGGAACGACGGCAACTCCGGCTACCTCGCCCACAGCGTCATGCCCCTCTACTTCGGCCTGGGAGACACCGCAAAGATCGACGCCATCGAGGTCACCTGGCCCACGGGCAAGGCGCAGACCGTGAAGAACCCCAAGATGGGGGCGCTAATCGAGATCGAGGAGAAAAAGTAGAGCCCTACCGGCGGGCCGGACCGCTCCGAGAGCCCGCCGGACCGGTCCATCGCCACCGCAGAGCGTCTTCAAAGCGTCATGGACCCCTCTGAAGGCGCCATGGAGCGATCCGCAGCCCTCATGGACCGCCCCAGAGCCGCTCCGGACCGTTCCAAACCCGCCGCGGACCGTTCCACCGGGCCATGGAACGGTCCACAGCCGCGACGGACCGTTCCACACCGCCGCCGGAGCCCTCCAGAACCGCTGCAAACCACTCCATCGCCTCAGTAAAGCGGTCCCCAGCCGTCTTCGACCGGTCCACGCCGCCATCAAAGCGCTCCGTCGGCCCAGAATCCCGCCTTCAATCACCTGGCTCCTCTCCCGACGCGGAAACCGAATGCGATTTCCTTCTCTTTGGACACCACGGCCCTTGATCTCTCCCCTCCCGCATGGGAAGATCAGGGAACAGAGGTCGCCACTCGGTGTTCTCCGCGATCGAGAATCTCGACAACGACCGGGCCAACCTCAACTACGACCTTGTTTAAGGGACGCGCCCAAGGGCTCTTCAACGGTTTCATTGAGGGTCTCGCCAAGGGGTTGGCGGAATCCGTGCTGGTGGTGCTTCGGGCTCGCGGCCTTGCGGTGCCCGACAAGGTCCGCGAGCGCATCCTGTCCCAGAAGGACACGATACGTCTGGAGCGCTGGTTGGAGAAGGCCGCCACTGCTCCTTCGTCCGACGCGGTGGTTGACGAGTCGAACTGACGATTTCAGGGCTCTCCTTAAGTCATGGAATACCAGAGCGAAATTACGAGAAAGTACGTCGCGCAGGGGCGAACCTGCGGATACGTCGAGTGGTTCATTGTGGGGTACTTTGTGGGGCATGCTGAAGGGTTTTTCAAGGCAGTGGCGCACTCTGTACTGAAGGTGCTTGAGGTTCGCGGCCTTGCGGTGCCCGGCGCGATCTGCGAGCGTATTCTGGCCCAGAAGGACCGGGAACGGCTGGAGCGCTGGCTGGAGAAAGCCGTCCACGCCTCTTCGGCCGACGCTGTTATTGACGAGACGAACTGAAGACCGTGCACGGGTCAGGGATACCTCGGAGGCCCAGAGTCCCGGATCGGGTCGGGGACGTGCTGCTCGAAGAGGAAGCCGGCGACATCTATCAGGATCTGGTGAACGCCTATCGGAAAATGGCTGCGGACGAACGGCGCGAGGCCGAGGCCCACGAGTGGGCGGAAGCCGTGATCGGGGATGTCGCGTAGCAATCTTTGCGGCCCGAAGGGTCGCGAGATCCCAGCCCAGGGCTTCGGCCGGTAGGCCGATGCCCTGGGTCAACAGGCCCCCACAGTCCTGCGGCCT
>CAXTNS010000035.1:11065-20882 GCA_964245465.1 uncultured Thermoanaerobaculia bacterium | reverse complement strand
CGTATAGAGGCCGCTCGGCGCACAGACTCAGCATTTCGTTGACGGCGCCGGTGGCAAGACCCCGGCCCCAGTGTTCCCGCCCGATCCAGTACCCAACCTCGCGGTGTGCCGGATGCCCGAACACACCGATGTTGCCCACAACGGTCTTACCGAGGACGATCGCCTTCGCGTAGAGGGATGCGTCGCTGAGTATCTTCGTCCAGTGGGCCATGAACGCTTCGAAGTCCCGAGGTTTGAACGCCGCGAGACGGGCGGCGTCGGTGTCCGCCTGGTGTTTAAAGAGCACTGGAAGGTCCGCGGGGCTGACATCTCGGAGCGAGACGGTTGGGGTGACCTTCGAACTTGTCAATCTCTGCCTCCTTCGCTGCATGATAGGGCGGTGTCCGTCCGCTCGATCGGCGGGTTGGCCGTACCCTCTTGCTCGTCACTGGGACGTCTGAAGGATTGAGGCCACTCTACTCTGCATCACCTTGACCGCCTTCAAGGGCCGAAGCATGACCTTGAAAGAGACGATCTGCCCCTCTTCCCCCCACGTGATGATATCTACGCCGTTCACGCTGACACCGTCGATCTCGACCAGGAATTCCAGGAAGGCGTCATGCTCGCCAACGGCCTCGCGGACATAGCGGAACGAATGTTTGGAGAAAATATCGAAGACCGCGGCCAGGTACTGCCGCGTTATGGCCTTTCCGACCTGAGGCGTGTCAACAACGGGAGAATGGAAGACCACGTCATCGGCAAGCAGCGAATCCACGCCGGCAATGTCTTTGCTGGCAACAAGTCGGTGCCATGCTGCCACTGGACTGATTGTCATTCGGCATTCGGCTCCATGTAGATGCGTCCGATCTTCTCTTTGAGCGGCCACCGCTTTGGGCCTGACCGCGCGGCACCGCTCCAGCGGTGCCGTCCGGTTGAGGCTCCGGGTTGGCCGCACCACCAATACGTTGCGCTATTTGTATGCAGCTTCTCCTCTTCAGCGGCTGCTCCAAGTCTATCCCGAACACCGTGCTATGGCTAGACCTTCCACTACACGCACATGCCAGTTGGTGCTGGAGCGTAGCGGAGGCACAAAGCTGGCTAGGGATGTACCTTCTCTCTTCGGCTAGCACCTGCTGGCGGCGGCCGGCCGGCGGCACCCACTCACCTATTGAGTTGGAGGAGGATATGGGTGGCCGAGAGCTTCATCCACGGTGTTAGCGAACAGACCTGACTTCGACAAACCTCACTCAATTAGCAGGATCCCGATCGTCCAGGCGCCGGGTCAGCTCTTGGACATAATCCGGTGTTCTCTTCAAGCGGAGTACGGTCAAAAACGCTGCGAGGCGATCCTGCTCCTCCGGCAACCAGCTTGCGACTTCCTTCTCGACAACTTCCAGATCCATGATGCCTCCATGGTCGCGTCTCACCGTAAAGATCCTGCCATACTCACATCCTGCAGAGCGAGAGCGAGCGTCTCAGAGAAGATTGGAAACATGATCAGCCACAACTATCCGGTCTTCAAAGGCCCGGCGACCTTGTAAGTACTGAGGATGATGCCAGAGGGCATTGCTTTGGTGCTGACGAGCTCGAATGAACGTGGCGGGGTTCCCTCCGCAAAGAAGCGCTTCCCCGTACCCAACAGGACCGGATAGACGGCCAGCACGACGTCATCCGCAAGCCCATGTTCGAGCACCGTCGATGTCAGCGTGGAGCTACCCGAGAGGATAAGGTCCGGGCCGTCCTGCGACTTGATGCGGCGAATGCCCTCGACGATGTCCGGTCCAACGCCCTCGAACGGGCCCCATTCAAGACTTTCCGGACGGTGAGTAGCGATATATTTTGTTGCCGCATTGAGGCCGTCCGCCATCGGACTGCTCGGCGCCTTTGGCCAGAAGCCCGACCAGATATCGTAGGTGCGACGGCCAAGCAGCAGATCGAAGCTCTCGCCATGCGCGGCGATGATTTCGTCCCGGCCAGCGGGGGTCCGATAGGGCGCGGTCCGGTCGCTGTACGGGAAGTCGCCGTCTTCGCCGGAGACCTGGATCACGCCGTCCAGCGAGATGTGTTCGATGATTTTGAGCTTTCTCATTCGAGTTTCCGTGTTCTGGCGTGTCAACACCCAGGTCTCGACATCAAGTGATGGGTGTCGTCCGCCCAACGTTCGAGCTGAGCCGGGGCCGACGGTAAGGCGCGCTGGCCGTGCGGCGCACGATAGACAAGGGCACTGCGCGGCCAGCGCGGCTTGCCGTTGGGCCTCGGCTCAAGCGGGGGGTTAGGCGCCGCTGCGCTACCCATAGCGCTGCCTCACCTCCGCAACCGAGCCGGCGACAAGTTGCTCGAGCACCGACTTGTCGAGGTCAGCCAGTTGCTTGAAGTACAGGCAGGATTTGCCCATCTTGTGCTTGCCAAGCTTGGACAACAAGGACTTCTGTCTGTCTCCTTCGGCAACCAGGTACACCACCAGTTCGCGACCACGGATGGCGAAGCCCGCTAGAGGCGCTTCACCAGTGCGCCCGCTCTCGTAGGTGTACCGGTAGGAACCATAACCGACGATGCTTGGCCCCCACATCTTTGGCGATTGTTGGGTGACCTTCTTGAGCAGCGCCATCAGGTCTTGGCAATCGCTGCGCTGCTGTTCATTGGCTCTCGAGGCGATGTACTCCTCGACACTAGCGTCGGTGGGCTTGGTCTTGTTCTCGGCCATTGAGAGGGTCCTCGAAGGCTGGTTCTCGGCGCCTACCGCCTGAACTCACCCGAGTGCGCAAGCGGGCGAAGCCCGCTATAGCACTTCGGGTGCAGCGAAGGGGTTGCAGTGAGCGAAACGACCTCGGCTCTTTCCAGCTTCGGTGGTGCGGACGGCAGGTGTGGAGATCGCAGGCTGAAGATTGCGATGTCAATGATATTGGCGGCAGCTTCGGAGATGGCCTGCACATAGCCCAATGTGCCGTCCGCTAGCGGCACGGCGTAAACCATTCCGGGTGCCCAGCGTGAGCGTTTGAATGGAGCCTTTCTGCGCATCGTGATGGCGATTCGGGATAGATCTTCGGTGCGCGCACCTTAGGAACTGGAGAGATCTCCACCGCTTTCACGCATGGTTCGTAGTCCAGTCTCCATAGCCACGTTCCCGAAGGCCCCTACGATCCCGGACAGTCGGATTTCCCGAGTCCGGTTCTGACCTTGGCCTCTCCCTCGGACGCTTCCCACAACGATCGAAGCTTAAGCGCTGACTCGCATACGCCCCTCACCATTGTAGTTCATCCGAGATCCGTCCGCTCTACCTTCACCGGCCTATCGTATCCGGTTCATGGGGCGGACTGCCAAGTGCCCAGAGCCCCTTTGCCACCAACTCGGAGTTACCGGCTCGTGAGTGATGTCGAGCACCACCTCGGAGGGCGTTACCCCTCCTGCATCGCTCTTACTGGCTCATGTGCCAGTCCCAAACCCTCCTGCTCCCTCTGGCTGCTCGCCTCGTTCGGCAGGTCTTTGCAGGTTGCTGTCAGCCCCTGCTGGAAGTGGGACCTTCCCGACGTTAGCTCTGCATGCCCTTCCCCGCGTGCTTGGACCCCTATCCCGGCAGCCCTTGAGGTGCATCTACCCGTTTCTTCCCTTAAGGCATCGGCCTTCCCCCCGTTAGGAAGGGTCGGCGCTCAGCGTCTTACCCGTGCATAGCGACTTCGGCACGGCCCCGCTTTCGGGGGTGCAGTCATTCCTTTATGTTCAGGCCCGCGGGTTTGCTCGCCACCCAGGTCGCTCCTACCGCAGGGCGTAACTTTCGCCTTGGGCAGCCCTGACTTACTACGTCCGAGCAGAACACGATTCGTTACCTCCTCGTGCATCGGATATGCTAGCCGGCTGAATCGGGTAATTGCCAGCAGGGGACTTTCACCCCATTAGACATGCAGCCTTGTCGGCTGCTCCCCTAACGAGTACTCGGCTGAGCGGCTGCGTCAGCAGTCCGCTCAAGCCGTTGGGTTGGGCGCCAAAAGTTCACAAAGTACAAGGCACTCAGGTTGCCCTAAAAGCTTCTTCTCGTCTTCGTAGTTCGGCGACACGAGCATCCAAGGTTCGCGCTAGCCTATCGAGCCCGCCGGCTTCATAGAGATTGAGCCACTGCCATCGCTGTAATCGTGATGGAACATTGCATTCTTGTAGCTTTACCGGAACAAGGTATATGGCGCCTTCAGGTTGCTCATCGGCGAAGTCCAGTGCATAACGAATCTCCCTCTGGACGTAGCCAACCTTGTTTACAGCCTTCGACGATAAGCAGACGATAACCAGATCACTTCGAGATACTGCAGCCTTGATTTCTGCATCCCAATCTTGCCCAGGAAGAAGATGCTCTTCGTCGAACCAGACTTCTGCACCAAGCTTAGTAAGCTGCGCATACAGATCCCGTACTGCTGGCTTATCCGAGGAACAATGGCATAGAAACACTTTGAGCGGACGTCCTAAGTGGGCCGACGTATCCATAGCCGGACGATACTTAATGCGCGGTGCTCGGACGAAGCTTCTTCTCTCCTCATTCTCTCCTCAGACATTGGCTCAAGAACTATTGTAACGTCCAGGCCACGGTCACGCAATCTGCTCGCAACTTTTCCGAGCATTGTGAGTGAGTACCTGCCTTGAATCCCCGGGGCTCCCCCGATGGAGCTTCGTGAGGAAACTCGCCAGTTCGGCGGTGTCCGCCACCCTCAAGCAGCGCTGGTGGACGACCAGGCCGATGTTGCGTGAGGGACGATTCAGCAGAGATATACTGTAGGAAGGACTACAGCCGAGCGCTTCATGACAGGCATCCAATATCTCCACCCGGTCCCACCCGCGGCGGCCACCGGGCTGGTGGCCGAGGTTTACTCTCAGGCGCGGCGCGAGTTCGGCCTGCTGCCGCCGATCCCTCTCCACTCCCCGGTGCCGCGCCTGCTGGCCGGGGCCTGGTGTGTGCTGCGGGAGACGCTCCTGACCGGCCGGGTGGAGAGGCCGGTCAAGGAGGCCCTCGCGGCGTCGATCTCGCGCCTCAACCGCTGTCCTTACTGCATCGACGCCCACACCCTCATGCTGGCGGCCGCCGGAGAGCAGGACGCCGCCCGGGCGCTCGCGGCCGGGAAGCCCGGCGCGCTACGCGACGAAGGCCTCCGCGAGGTCGTGGCCTGGGGGGCGGCGCACCGCTCTCCCGGAGCCGCGCCGCTCTCACGACCGCCATTCCCGGCCGCGGATACCAGCGAGATGATCGGCACCGCCATGGCGTTCCACTACATCAATCGCATGGCCCACGTCTTCCTGCCGGAGTCCGCGTATCCCTTGCCTTGGGCCAAGGGGTGGATGAGGAAGCTCGCCGGCGGCCGTTACACGGCGCTCGTCTCGGCCCGCCGTGTGCCGGGAGAGTCGCTCGCCCTCCTGGAGCCTGCCGGGCTGCCTGCCGATCTCCCCTGGGCGCGGGGGAACCCCTACGTGGCCGGCGCCTTCGCCCGCTTTGCCGCGGCGGTGGAGGAGACGGTTCAGGACGCGCTCCATGAGACGGTGCGCGACCGGGTGTTGGAACGTCTCGAGGCCTGGGACGGCAGCGACCCAGGCCTCGGGGGTCTCGGCCAGGAAGAGCTCGACGCCGCGCTCGAGGGAATCCCCAACGAGGAGAGAGCGGCGGGCCGCCTCGCTCTCCTCACCGCGTTCGCCTCGTACCGGGTGGACGGCGACGTGGTCGCCGCCTATCGCGCCCGGCGTCCCGCGGACTCCCAGTTGCTCGGCGCGGTCTCCTGGGTGAGCTACGTCGCGGCCCGGCAGGTGGGCCGGTGGCTCTGGGAAGCGCTCCCCGCGAGCCACCGGGGTCAGGCCGGTTCCTGATCCCATTTCGTCAGACAGGCTGTGCCTTCCAGGCCCTCCCCCCGCCAGGGATTGAAATCCCTGGCGGGGGGAGGGCCTGGGGACGCACAAGGCACAATCTGACAAGTAGAACTGATCCTCAGTGGCCTGCCGCCGTCGCTCCCGCCGCGTAGGCATCGACGTGGCCGGCGCCCACCTCGTAAGCGGAACGGCCCGCCATGGGAACCGCGGTGTTCACGAGGATCTGCTTGACCTGCAGCGGCGTCAAGGACGGATTGGCCTCAAAGAGCAGCGCGACGATGCCCGCCACGTGCGGGGTCGCCATCGAGGTGCCGCTCATCGTGGTGTAGTACGGCAACAGGGCCGGATCCAGGGAGATGTCCTCCGGGGCTCCCAGGATCGGCACGACACCGGTCACCGAGCGGGTGGACACGATGTTGACCCCGGTGGCCACCACGGTCGGCTGGCTGACGTAGGTCCAGGACTGGCCGTCGGGCATGGTGAAGGCGCCGGTCTCGCCCGGGTTGCCGCGGGAGGAGAAGTCGGCCAGCGCGCCGGTCTTGTCCGCGGCCCCCACCGAGATTACCCACGGCGCCACCGAATACGGGTTGATCGTGTTGGCGCTCGGGCCGTCGTTGCCCGCGGCGAAGACGGTCACGATCCCTTGCTTGTAGGCCTCATAGGAGGCGATGTTGACCGGGTCCGTGGAGTCGAACGCGCCCGAGGTTCCCCAGGAGTTACTGATCACCTTGATTGGCGCGGAGAAACTGTTCCTGTGCGCCAGGGCGTAGTCGAACCCGCCAACCGCGTCGAGAATCGCGCGCACCGCGCCGGAGCCATAACCGACGAGGGCGGCGTCGGTTGCCACGCCCCGCTGGAGGCCGCTGGACCGCGCTCCGCTACCGCCGACGGTGCCCGCGCAATGGGTGCCGTGTCCGGAGGTGAGGTCGGTATCGAGTTGGCCCTCGAGATAGGTGACCGGCAGGAACGTGAGCAGAGAGCTCAGGTTGGTCAGCCCCTGGACGTTCTCCACCACGCGGTCGCCGTACGCCAGGTCGCTGTGCGTCGCATCGATTCCCGAGTCGTTGATCACCACGGCGACTCCGGCTCCCGTGAAGCCGTAGTTGGGATCGGCTTGCAGATCGTCGACGCCGGAGATCCTTCGCGCGTCATGGTTGTAATAGGTCAACCGGCTGTTGGCATGGATTGCCAGCACGTCGGACCGCTTGGCCAATTGGCGGATCGCACCGGGCGTGGCCAGCGCACCGACGATGGGAAGTTTCCGAAAAGAGAGTCCGCGAGTAATGCCCAGGGCCTGTAGCGCCTGGACCTGGGTGGTCTGGACCGGACCCGATTGCTTGTAGACGACAACGATTTCCAATTGCTGCAAGGGCAGAGCCGTCGCCAGCCGGCTGGCCAACTGCTGGCCTATGTGCGCATCGGCCATGGCGCGAACAGGCACCAGGGCCAGGATTGCCAACATCGCAAGTCCGACGGATACAACTCTCCTGAGGTGCTGAGCTTTCACGTTGCCTCCTGCGTCTATCGTGTAGGTAGGTTGGGATAATTCCCAGCTCGCGGAAACATCAGCGTGATATCCGCGATGCCGCGATTCCTGAGGGTGCGAATTCCATGCCTGGATAGGCAACCGCTGGCCAACACCCTGCCTTTGACTTTTTGTCACGGCTCCTACAGGGGCGACAATGAGGGATTTCCCTCAGCAACCACCGGCAGAATCCCTTGCATGATCTGCGCTACCCCGGTTCTGGCCCGGACCGCAAAGACGAAACGCCACAGGGTCTGGGCAATTTTTTCTCCGCCTCTTCATCCTCCCTTCATACACCCTCCTTCTGTGAACCGCATTCTGTCCTTGGCGAGGCGAACCGCCTGCCAAGGAGGAATGAGATGAAATGGTCATGGAAGGCAGCTTTACTGATCCTCGGGTTGATGCTCCTGATGGCACACCCGGGAGCCGCTGATCCCGCAGACCCGGAAACTCCGGACACCACCCTTTCGCCCTACTTCTTCGTGGAGAACGGCGATCCCGCGGTCGACCGGCTGCCGCTCGGCGAAACGAGGGCCGACGTCCACATCGTGGGGGTCATCGCGGACGTCGTCGTCACCCAGGTCTACAAGAACGAGGGCAGCCGCCCCATCAACGCGCGCTACGTCTTTCCGGCCTCCACGCGGGCCGCCGTGCACGGCATGACGATGCAGATCGGCGAGCACCGCATCCGGGCCAAGATCCGCGAGCGGCAGGCGGCGCAGCAGGAGTTCAAGGAGGCCGTGGAGGCCGGCAAGAGCGCGGCGCTCCTCGAACAGGAGCGGCCCAACGTCTTCAGCATGAACGTCGGCAACGTCATGCCCGGGGACCAGATCCGCGTCGAGCTCCATTACAGCGAGCTCCTCGTGCCCACCGACGGCACCTATGAATTCGTCTACCCCACGGTGGTAGGCCCCCGATACTCGAATGAAAAGACGGTGGCCGAGGACGTCAACGGCTGGGTGAAGAGCTCCTATCAGCACCAGGGCGACACTCCAACCTACGGTTTCAACATCGAGACGAGCATCGCCGCAGGCATGCCGATCAGCGAAGTGCTCTGCCCGTCTCACAAAACCTACGTTGATTGGCAGGGCGAGAGCACGGCGCGGATCACGCTCGATCCCGGCGAAGCAAAGGGCGGCAACCGGGACTACATCCTGCGCTATCGCCTGCAAGGCAAGCAGGTGGAGACCGGCCTGCTCCTGTATCCAGGAAAGGGAAAGGATGAGAATTTCTTTCTGTTGATGGTGCAGCCGCCGCAACGGGTGATCCCCCGGCAGATCCCGCCCCGCGAGTACGTCTTCGTGCTCGACGTGTCCGGCTCCATGTCCGGCTATCCGCTCGACACGGCGAAGGTGCTGATGCGCAAGCTCATTGGCAGCCTGCGTCCCACGGACAGCTTCAACGTGATCCTGTTCTCCGGCGGCTCGCGCCTGCTGGCGCCGAAATCGCTGCCCGCCACGAAGGAGAACGTCGACCAGGCCATCGCGGAGATCGAGCGCGAGCAGGGCGGCGGCGGCACGGAGCTTGGCGCGGCCCTGGACCAGGCCCTGGCGCTGCCGGGAAATGACGGAGTTTCGCGCAGCACGATCGTGGTCACGGACGGTTACATCGACGCCGAGGCCGAGGTCTTCGAGCGCATCCGCACCCGCCTGAACCGCTCGAACCTGTTCGCCTTCGGCATCGGAGAGTCCGTGAACCGCCACCTCATCGAGGGCTTGGCGCACGCCGGGCAGGGCGAGCCGTTCATCGTCACCCATCCCGCCGAGGCCGAAGACGTGGCAAAGAAGCTCCAGGAGTACATCCAGTCGCCGGTGCTCACGAACGTCGCGGTCGACATGGAGGGTTTCGAAACGTACGACGCCGAGCCTCTTTCGATCCCGGACCTGTTCGCGGCCCGTCCGCTGGTGGTCTTCGGGAAATGGAAGGGCACGCCGGAAGGCACGATCCACGTGACCGGCGTGGGCGGGGACATGAGCTTTGAAAAGGTTTTCGACGTGGCCACCGCGGAGCCCTCCGAAGACAACCGGGTGCTGCGGTACCTGTGGGCACGGGAGCGGGTGCGGAGACTTTCCGATTACGAGATCGGGGTCGGCGAGGAGAACCGCGCGGCCATCACGGCGCTCGGGTTGACCTATGACCTGTTGACCCAGTACACGTCCTTCATTGCGATGCACGACGTGGTGCGGAATACGGAAGGCTCGGCCCAAGCGGTCGATCAGCCGCTGCCCATGCCGGAAGGCGTCTCGGACTTCACCGTGGGCGGCTCCGTTCCCGAGCCCGAGCTGCCGCTCCTGCTGGCCCTCGTCCTCCTGCTGCTCGCCCTGACGCCGGCCGGCCGGGCGTGGCTCAAGGATCTGCGATGACAAAGACCGGCCTTCCCTGGATGTCCTGGGGGACGGCGGTGCTCGCGGCGTACGGCTTGAAGTTGTGCTACAGCCGGGCCTCGGCCGAGGATCTCTCGTGGATCCTCGTGCCGAC
>CAXTNS010000035.1:2797-11055 GCA_964245465.1 uncultured Thermoanaerobaculia bacterium | reverse complement strand
CGGTTTTTTTGTTGGCCACCGCCGGGCCGGGGCCGGTGGCTCTGGGGGGGCCCCGGGGCCCGCCGCCCCGCGCCGTGGGCTGGCTGCGCGGCGAGACGCTCACGATGCTCCCAGGTACGGGATGGGCGCCGCCGGACGGCTCGTACGTCATCGCGCCGGCCTGCGCCGGGGTGAACTTCATGATCCTTGTCCTGACCGTCTCCGTGCTCGGCTTCACCCACCGGCTGCGCTCCCCCGGCCGGCGGCTCTCCTGGTGGCTCGCCTCGCTCGCCGGGGCCTGGGGAATTACGGTTGTGGTCAACACCGTGCGCATCCTGGCGGCCGTGGAGCTGTACCGCCGGGACCCTGCAATTGGCCTCACCCCGGAGCAGGCCCACCGGCTTCTCGGCATTGTGGTGTACCTGGGCGCGCTCTGGGGCGTCTTCCAGGGGCTCGATCGGATGATCGCGGGGCAACGCGCGGACCTCCTCACCGGGGCCGTCCTGGTGCCCGGCGCCTATCTGGGGATGACCCTGGGGGTGCCCATCCTGAACGGCACCTTCCGGAACTCGGGTACTCGGTACGCCGAGCATGCCATGATGGTGTCCATCGTCACCCTGACCCTGCTCGCGCTGTTTTTCCTGGCGCGCCGTTTCGGAACGAGGAGGCGGGAGAGGACCTGATGGACAGACCAACGATCCTGGTGGTCGAGGACGAGCCGGCCATCGCCGACACCATCCAGTACGCCCTCGAATCGGAAGGCTTCCACTGCCTCCGCCTGGAGGTCGGCGCGGGCGTGGCCGAGGTGCTCGACCAGCAGCCCGTGGCATTGGTTCTTCTCGACATCGGCCTGCCCGACATGAGCGGCATCGAGGTCTGCCGGAGAATCCGCCAGAAGCACGACGTGCCCATCATCTTCCTCACCGCGCGCGGCGGCGAGGTGGACCGCGGCGTCGGGCTGGAGCTCGGCGCGGACGACTACGTGACCAAACCTTTCAGCCCGCGGGAGCTCGCGGCCCGCGCCAAGGCCGTGCTGCGGCGGACCCAGCGCGGTGCTGGCCCGCCCGCTCCTGGCGCTCCCTTCGCGCTCGACGAGGAACGGCGCCAGATCTCCTACTTCGGCCGCTCCCTCGATCTCTCACGCTACGAGTACCGTCTGCTCGCCGTCCTCCTCAAGAAACCCGGCCGCGTCTACAGCCGCGAGCAGCTTCTCGACCTCGTCTGGGATGAGCCCGAGGCCAGCTTCGACCGCACCGTCGACGCTCACGTCAAGAACCTCCGGGCGAAGCTCCGCGAGATCCGACCCGACGTGGACCCCATCGCAACCCATCGCGGAATGGGTTATTCGCTGAGGGAAGGCCTATTGAGGGAAGGACCATGAAGCTTGGATTCAGGATTTTCCTTTTCTATCTTGCCATCTTCGCCGCCTGCCTCTATTTCACCACCGACTGGATCTGGACCACGCTCCGCACGCGCTACCTGGAGAGCGTGGAGGAGCCGCTCGTGGACTCCGCCAACCTCTTCGCGAGCCTGGTCGAGCAGGAAATGGTGCGGCCGGACTTCAACTTCAAGGACCTCGAAGAACCCCTCGCCCGCGCCCATGCCCGCGCACTCTCGGCCCGGATCTACGATCTCGAAAAAAAGGGCGTGGACCTGCACCTCTACATCACCGACGACAAGGGAAAAGTCGTGTTTGATACGCGGCAGCCTTCAGCCATGGGCGAGGACTACAGCCAGTTCCACGATGTGAAATACACCCTGGAAGGCCGCTACGGCGCCCGCGCCACGCTCCGGGACGCGCACGATCCGTTCTCGACCACGCTCTACATCGCCGCGCCGATCCATCGAAACGGGATCGTGACCGGCGTGCTGACCCTTGCCGAGCCGACCGCCAGCATCGACACCTTTCTCGAGTTGGCCCGGCCCGCTTTCGTCCGCGCCGCACTCCTCACCGTTGCCATCGCGGCCCTGCTCAGCCTCGCCCTTTCCTACTTCCTGACCCGGCCCATTGATCGCCTCGCGCGCTACGCGGACGGCATCCGCCTGGGCAAGCACCCGCCCTTTCCCAAGCTCGGCCGCACCGAGATCGCTGATCTCGGCCTGGCGCTTCGCCGCATGCAGGAAGCCCTGGAAGGCCGGCAATACGCGGAAGAGTACGTCCAGACCCTCACCCATGAATTGAAAAGCCCCCTCTCCGC
The DNA here is from genome assembly GCA_964245465.1 of uncultured Thermoanaerobaculia bacterium. Lineage (GTDB taxonomy): Bacteria > Acidobacteriota > Thermoanaerobaculia > Multivoradales > UBA5704 > DATARR01. The sequence goes on along the minus strand of CAXTNS010000035.1, from coordinate 8,878 downwards.
CATCCGAGGCGCGGCGGAGCTTCTCCAGGAAGACATGCCGGCCCGGCAGCAGGCCCGTTTCATCGCCAACATCCGCAACGAGTCCGCGAGGATCTCGCGCATCGTCGATCGCATGCTGGAGCTGGCCCGCCTCGAAAACCGCCGCGAAAAACCGGACATGGAACCGGTGGAAGTGAGCGCCATGGTCCGCACCGTGATCGAAAGCCACGAGCCCCTGCCGGCCAGCAAGAACGTCAGGATCGACCTCGACCTTCCGGACCGTCTCACCCTCACCGGCAATGCCTTCCTCCTCCATCAAGCCTTGGAAAACCTCGTCCAGAACGCGATCGAATTCAGCCCCGCCGGCGGCACCGTGAAAGTGTCCGTCACCACGGACCGCGACCAGGTGATGCTGTCCGTCACCGACGAGGGACCAGGCATCCCCGACTACGCCCTCGGCCGCCTCTTCGAGCGCTTCTACTCCCTGGCCCGCCCCGACACCGGCAAGAAGGGCACGGGCCTCGGCCTGAACTTCGTCCGCGAAGTGGCGAAGTCGCATGGCGGGACGATCCGCGTCACCAACCGTCCCCAGGGGGGAGCGCTGGCGGAGCTCAGCCTGCCGCAGGGATGAGGGGCTCAATCCTCGAGGGAGACGTCCACCCCCAGCTCTTGCAGCTTGTTCTCCGCCTCGCGGCTGCGAGACCAGTACTCCTGGCTGTCCGCGAGCCGCTTGGCCTGCTTGAGATAGGCGATTCCCAGGTTTCTCTGACCCATCTCCAGCGTCGCGAGCCCCAGGACCACCAGCGCATGGCTTTGCCTCAGACCGAGGCCGAACTCATTGGCCAGGCTCAATGCCCTCATCGCCAGGTCGCGTCCACTGTCTGCGTCCTTTTGATCCAGGGCGAGGCGAGCGAGCGCCGTGAGGGCCCTTACTTCGAGCTTGCGGAGTCCGATCCGCCGCGCTTCGCGCAGGACCGCGGTGTACTCCAGGCGGGCTTTGACCGCTTGCCCCATTCGGGTGAGGCGGTGTCCCTCCGAGATCCGCGCATTCGCGACGAGATCGGGAAAGACTCCGGACTCGGCCAGGGCTCGGCTGTTACGGATCAGAAGGTCCGCCTTTTCAAGCTCCTCCATCGAAATCTTTACGTCCGCCTTGTGTTTGAGAAAGATGCTTTGAGCCCGGAGATTCAATCCTGGCCGTAGCAGCTTGAGGCACCGGTTGTACAACTCGTCGGCTCCTTGCAGATCGCCCTGGAGATGGATCATCAACCCGCGCAGTCCGAGGATCCGTGCTCTATAGTCATCATCATTCAGTCTCCGGACCAGCCGCTCGGCGTCATCCAGTTGCCTCGAACCGGCCGGTAACAACCCCATCTCAATGAACGTAAACGCGAGGCTGAGCAGAACCTCGAGATGGAACCCTCCGCCCGATTGGTGGTCCTCGATGAGGCGGCAGACCTCGTAGGCCTGTTCCCAGAACGAGCAGGCATCGCGGAGGCTGCCGCCAGCGCTCAGCGCAAGCGCGATGTCGTTGTACAGCCATGCCAACTCGGCCGGAAAGAGGGGAGCGTCACTGCTCTGCGTGAAATCGTAACGGTCCCCGTGCTCACAGTAGGTCCAGCAGCCTGGCGCCACGCGCTTTGCCAGGACGGCGACGCCCAGGGGAAACTCGACGTATTCCCCGTAGGTACACCAACGCGGGGCCGTATTGGCCTGCATCCGTGTCCTGACCAGAGTGAACGCATCCCGGCAAAGGATGCGGGCCTTCTCGATCTGGGGTTTCCCCTTTTCCATCAGGCACGACTCGGCTCGCGCGATGATGTCGTCGAACAGAGTCCGGATCTGGTGTTTCCGCGCCCGCTCCGGATCGACCCCGATGCGTCCGGAGGTACAACCAGACAGCCCAAAAGCAGGGAGAGGATCGGTCGGCGCGCTGTGCCGAGGGGACAACAGAGCTCCGCGAGCGGTGGAATGAAACGCATAGGTCTGTAAGCTCTTGCCGAGGTCCTCCCCGTCCGCGGTCGGCTGGCGCATTGGAAAGAGCAGGCCCGCCTCGATGAGGTCCACTTTGAGAGCGCCGTGCCCGTGGCGCGAGCCTTCACAACAGATCGCCAGAGTTTCCTCACAGACGGGACCCAGGAAGTTGGAGAGTTTTTCCAGCAGACCGTGCGCTGATCCGGGGCCGTGCTTTCCCTCGATACGGCCCACCTGCAGTTGAACCATCGTCCGAAGCCGTTCGTCCCGGTGCTGGTCGGCGAGCTTCCGGTTGAGGTCCACGAGAGTCTGCAAGCAATCCTCGCCATCCTCAATGTATCTGCCAGCGAGATGCAGACCGTAACTGTGCCCCCGCAGGAGAGAGCAGAGCGCCGAGATCTCCCGCTCGGCCCGATCTTTCCGTTCAGGGTCCTTCACCAGGCTGGCGAACGGTTCGCTCTTCTCGACGTCCCTGGCTTCCGGGCGTGACGCGGTCACGCACCGGATGACGGGCCGGCCGGCCTTTTCCTGTTGGAGGAGATCGAGATCGCCAGGCCACAGGCGAGTGGCCAGGACTACCGTGCTCTGGTTGCGCGGGTCCGAAAAAGCCTTGAGGAGCCGCCGGAAGGTAAGGCTGTAAGTGGTGCCAACTCGTGGGTTCTCGCTTCTCTGTAGCAATCTTTCGCAGCCGTCAAGGACCAGAAGATAACGGTTCTCCAGCAGGCATCGGCAGATCCGGTCATGACGGGAGCCGCTGTACCGCCTCTCCCGATCGAAGTAGGCGAGAGCATAGTCGATCGCGGTGACGGCTTCGTTGCCGTAATGGGCGTTCCAGTAAAAGATACCGGAAAAGTCCGCGCTCCTCTTCAAATCGGTCGCCAAATTGATCGCGTGGAGCGATTTGCCGGATCCCGAGGGTCCGACCAGGACCACGACGCCGGGCCGGCAGACCTCTTCCGCCAGACATCCAAGATCCTTCACCGGGACGTAGGTCGGCGCCTCGATCTCGCAGTAGGCGCTGGGTGGCGTGATCAACTGGCCCGGACTCTTCAGGAGCGGCTTCTCAGACCACTTCCGGTGCGCGGACTCGCGGTCTTCCTTGAGGTTCCTGAGGGCCTCACAAAGGGCGTTGGTCCGGTCGCCATCAGGACCGAGGAAATAGGAGACCACGTGCACTCCGAACCGCTCGCAGAGCAACTCGTGACGGTACCGGTCTTTCTCCGGATGCTTCATAGAACGTTCGAGAAGGGCAAAGATCGGCCGGGCGCTTTTGCGAGCGGGGTCGAGGACACCGAGTTGCCGCAGCGGGCGCAGCAGGTCCTCATCCCTCAGGCTGTAACCGATGAAGAGCAGGGGATTGGACCCGAGAAGGAGCTCGATGCTCTGCTGGAAATAGGAGGCGTCATCCTCCTGGGCCAGGTACCATTGCTTGTAGTCGGCTTCGGTCGCGACGATGGACGGAGGATCATCGAAGCGCCCGTGGCAGTGAAAGACCATGTTCTCGTTGCCGGGATCACTCGCGATGACGAACCGTGACAGTTGCTCCAGATTCTCGGGCCGCTGCGTGAACGACTGGAGTTGGAAGGGGTCGAGGACCTGCTTTTCGTCGAGGCCTCTGTCTTGCCGGCGACTGGCCAGAGCCTTCTCGATCTCGCAATCATAGTTCGTCGTCACGAACCGTTTGATGGGAAGAGCGAGCAGGGCCTGGAACACACGATCGCCAGCGTCCGACGGTTCAGGCCTCTCACCGAATTGCGTGCGAAACAGCTCGTAGTAGGCCTCCACCCGGCCGTGCTGAGAAAGAGCTGCCTTGCAGGCTCCGATCATGAACATCAGGGCATCAGCGGGAAGATCCTTGCCTCTGGACCCTTTATTCAAGTCTTGAAGGTACTTGACGCAATTGCGGGCATGAGGATTGGTCTTACCCACGTCTTTGAGCGTCTCGATCGTGCGATCGAAAACGTCGCGGCCGAGCTTGTTCCAGTTGGGGTATTTGAAAGGCAGAGAAACCCCAGCCCCGAGGAAGGCGATGGCCGTCCCCTGGTCGAGAGCCCGCAGCAGCATGTTCCGGCTGCGTTGCTCTCTGTTTTCTTGTCCGGGTTGGGCCGGAAGCCGGTCCGCGAGGAACTCGAGGGGAGGGAACGTTTCAGTGGAAGATTCGTACATGTCCAATACTCCTGGCTGGCTCCAACTTGGGGGACATCTTTCCTGTGTCCGAAGCCAATTTCCATGATTTCGATTCTACCGCAAAGGCTGCATGCACCGCGAGAGGGGGCGCGGTGCTATCCTAGAGTTGCATTTGCCCTCAGCAGGAAGGAGAAAGAGGATGCGCCTCATCACGTTCGCCATGGCATTGCTCCTGTCGCCCACCCTGGCTCACGCGGACGAGCCCCGGGAGTGGTGCGGGACTCCGTCCCCTTCGGCGGAGCTCGCCGGTCCCTTCATCGAACGGCTGGCGCAGTCCGAGCCCCGGTTCCTGCCCAAGGCTTCGATTACCATTCCCATCGCGTTCCACGTCGTGCACGACGGCAAGCACGGCGTGTTCACGAAAGAGCAGATCGCGACGGTCATCAACAACATCAACTGGGCCTTCCGGGACACGCCCTACACGTTCCAGCTCAAGCGCTTCGATACTCTCAAGAGCAACCTTCTGTACTTCAACTGCGTGATCGAAGAGGGCAAGCACAAGAAGATCAGGAAGCGCCTGGCGGTGGACGTCAAGCACTACGTCAACGTGTATACCTGCAAGCTCGGAGCGGACATCCTCGGCCTTTCCACCTTCCCGCCGGGCTATCCTGTCCCCGTAAATCCCGGCCTGAGCTACCTGCAAGGCATTTCCCTGGATTACACCGCCATCGGCACCGAGAAATATCCCGACGGCCTGATCCTCGCCCATGAGCTCGGGCATTACCTGGGGCTCTTCCACACGTTCGAGTCCTTCTTCAATCCAGGCCGCGAAGGATGCCTCGATCCCGGAGACTTCGTGGACGACACGCCTGCCCAGAACAGAGGCACTCCCGGCTTCTGCTACCTGAACGTCCTCGACAGTTGTCCGGCGATGCCGGGCAAGGATGACATCGCCAACTTCATGAACTACACCACGGAAGCCTGCCTGCAACACTTCTCGCCAGGGCAGATCGAACGGATGAACCAGGCGGTTGAGGAGCTCCGGCCGACGCTCGGCAACCGTTAGGCTCCCGAAAGCTCCCAGCCTGCACCTATCAAGTAGCGCTCGGTTCCGGATCCCGGCAAGGCCGCCGTGACCCTTCGGTGCAGTTGGAGGAGAGACATGAGCCGTAAGCTCGCCTGGCTGTTGTCGTTCGCACTCGTCTTCTGCGGTGTGGCCCACGCCGCCCCGCAAGGCTTCGTTCCCACCGCCTCCCAGCACTCCGTGCTCGACGTCAACCGCCTGGACGCCCTCGTGCCCGCGAAGCTGGACCTTCTCCGTCTCGGGGAAGAGGACGTGGCGCGGGACCGGGAGGGCCTGCCGCCGCGCTTCGCCGTCCCGCAGCGGGTGTCCATCACGCCCGCCAAGCGCGGCACCTGGGAGGATCTCGGCAACGGCCAGATGATCTGGCGGCTGCGCATCTTCGGCCAGGCGGGGACGACGTCCCTCAACCTCGGCTTCAGCCGCTTCAAGATGTCGCCGAACAGCCGCCTGATGCTGTACTCCACGGACGGCACCCAGGTCCTGAGACCCTTCACCGCCGAGGACAACGAAGCGCATGGCCAGCTCTGGACGCCGGTCGTCCTCACCGACGACCTCATCGTGGAGCTCACCGTGCCGAAGCGGGAACGGAAGGACGTCGAGCTGACGATCGGCTCGATCAACCAGGGCTATCGCGGCTTCGGCACACTCGCCGCCGAGGACTACGCCAAGTCCGGAAGCTGCAACCTCGACGTCGAGTGCCTGGATGCCGGCGACTCCTGGCGCCAGACCATGCGGGCGGTCGGCGTGATCTCGACCGGCGGCTCCACCTTCTGCACCGGCTCGCTGGTCAACGACACGGCCGGCGACCGCAAGATGTATTTCATGACCGCCAACCACTGCAGCATCACCTCGTCGAACGCCGCTTCGCTGGTGGTCTACTGGAACTATCAGAACTCCTTCTGCCGGGCGCCCGGCAG
>CAXTNS010000035.1:0-2787 GCA_964245465.1 uncultured Thermoanaerobaculia bacterium | reverse complement strand
CGCCGCCCGCGGCGCGGCGGGCGACGGCACGCTCACCCAGTTCCACACCGGCTCCTTCTTCCGCGCCGCCAACGCCCCGTCGGACTTCACCCTGGTGGAGCTCGACGATCCGCCGGTGGCCGCCTACAACCACCACTGGGCGGGCTGGGACCGTTCGACCGGCAGCCACGCGTGCTCCGCCGCCTCGCCCTGCGCGTCGATCCACCATCCGTCGACGGATGAGAAGCGGATCACCTACGTCATCAGCCAGATGGACAGCACGAGCTACAGCGGCACGACCTCGCCGGGCGACGGCACCCACCTGTGGGCCAAGTGGGCCACCGATCCTCCGGGTCCCTACACGATCCCCGGAGTCACCGAACCTGGCTCGTCCGGCTCACCGCTCTACAACAGCGCCCACCGCTTCGTCGGCCAGCTCCACGGCGGACCATCCTCCTGCGGCGCCACGGGCGACAATCTCTCGGATTATTACGGCCGCTTCAGCGTCTCCTGGACCGGCGGCGGCACCAGCAGCACCCGGCTTTCGAACTGGCTCGACGCGGGCAACACCGGCGCCACGACCACCGACGGCATCGACTCCGGCGGCGGCTGCACCCCGCCGGCGGCGCCGACCGGCCTTTCCGCCTCGGCCTCGTCGTCGTCGCAGATCAACCTCTCCTGGACGGCGTCGTCCGGCGCCACCTCCTACACGGTGCTGCGCTCGACCACCAGCGGCGGCCCGTACTCGTCGGTGGGCACCTCGGGCACGACCTCTTTCTCGAACACGGGCCTCTCCTGCAACACGACCTACTACTACGTGGTGACGGCGTCGAACGGCACCTGCAGCTCCGGCAATTCGGCTCAGGCCCAGGCCACCACCTCGGCCTGTACGGGCAACGTGCTGACGAACGGTGTGCCGGTGACCGGGATCTCGGGAGCCACCGGCAACCAGCAGTTCTGGACCCTGAGCGTGCCCGCGGGCGCCTCGAACCTGCAGTTCCGGATCTCGGGCGGCACCGGCGACGCCGACCTGTACGTGCGCTTCGGCTCCGCGCCGACCACCTCGGTCTACGACTGCCGGCCCTTCCTGAGCGGCAACAACGAGACCTGCACCATCCCGTCGCCCTCGGCCGGCACCTATCACGTGATGCTGAACGGTTACGCGGCGTACTCGGGCGTGACCCTCGTGGGGAGCTACTCGACGGGCTCGACCTGCAACGCCATCTCGGACGTGGAGCCGAACGACAGCACCGCCGCGCCGCAGGTGATTTCAGGGAACTGCAACCAGATCTCCGGAACCTTCCTCAACGACTCGGCCTCGCAGCAGAACGACTACTTCCGCCTGAGCCTGCCGGCGGGGGCCACGGTGACGGCGCTGCTCAACGGCCTGTCGGTGGACTACGACGTCTACATCTACAACGCGGCCGGAACCCAGGTGGCCAGCTCGACGAACGGCGGCACGACCGCGGACACGGCCACCTACACCAACACGGGCGGCGCGGCGGCCAACGTCTTCGTCAAGGTGCTCCGCTATTCGTCCACCCGGACGACGTATCAGCTCAGGATCAGCTACTGATCGGTGACTGGACCGGGGCCCGTAAGGGCCCCGGAATTTCTGCCGTATCATGGCCGCCATGACGCCTTCTGCCATGCCGGTCTGGCTTCTCGAGCTCTACCCACCGTCACGTCTCGGCCTGCTCGATCATTTTCTCGGTCGGGTCGACCCGGCCATGCTGCACGAGATCAGCCAAGCCGACTATGGTTTGGATGCCGAAGCCCACTTGGCAGCCCTCGAACAGATCTGCCGCGACGGCGACGTTCCCGAAGTGATGCAGTTCGAGCCGTCCGAGGTTCTGGCCCTCTCCCGCTGGTCGGAGCCTGTGGAGGGCGGCGGAAGCGATGTCTGGCGCGCTCACGTCGAACGAGGCTTCGTCTGCACCGCACTACTCCTCGCTGCCGCGCGCTCCGAGTACTATAGCGACGACGAAGAGCCCACAATCATTCAATTGATCGATTCCGCGACCGTGCTAGGCCAGCCGGTTCCTGAGCTTGCGGCAAGTTTCTTCACCTGGCAATTGGGAAATTGCCCCCACGACGACCTCGCGCGCCCGTTCTATGCCTGCGGCCTGCTCATCCTGACCCTGATGAATCAAACGGGGATTGCCGATATCCAAACGGCGGCGCTCTGCGATTGGGTCATCGCGGAGGAGGCAACGGCCCGCCGGCTGAATGAGACTTTTGTCGACAGCGCGCACTGGCTGCTCAGTCTGGGGGCCAGCCAACGGCAAGACAAATGGCGCAACTACCTGCGCCGGGCTCGCGAAGCGGCCCCGTTCCCATCCGTCGTCGCGCTGGCCGATCGTATGCTCTGATCAATAAGGCGCTACGGCAACGGCAGCACCCAGGGCTCGCGGCCGTGCTCGCCGTCGTCGGCGGTGAAGAAGAGCTGGCTCCCCGCCACCGTGAGCTGCTCGGGGCTCGCCGAGGGAGGGCCGGGCAGGATGTCGGCCACCATCCGCGTGCCCGCGGCCGTACCGTCGCTCTCCCACAGCTCGAGGCCGTGCTCGCCGTCGTTGGCGGCGAAGTACAGCTTGTTACCGACGGCAGTCAGGTTGCCGGCGCGCGATTGCGCGGGGCCGGGGGCGATGTCGCGCACCATGCGCGTGCCCGCGGCCGTACCGTCCGTCTTCCACAGCTCCCAGCCGTGGACGCCGTCGTTGGCGGTGAAGAAAAGCTGGTTTCCCACGGGAACGAGGACAAATCCCAGGGAGATCGGAGCGCCTGAAGGCGTCCGGGGGAGCTCCAAGG
>CAXTNS010000034.1:6963-20989 GCA_964245465.1 uncultured Thermoanaerobaculia bacterium | reverse complement strand
GCGTCGAGGCCTAGCTCGCGGGCGCCGAGGTCCATCAGCCGTTCGATCACGAAGAGGCCGTGGTGGCGGCCGGCGCCGCGGTAGGGGGTGACGATGGTCTTGTTGGTGAAGACGGCCCGGAACTCGCTCTGATAGTTGGGCACCCGGTAGGGACCCATGAGCGTGCACTGGCTGTTGAGCGCCACGGTGAGGCCGTAGGGGTCGTAGGCGCCGGAGTCGTGGAGGAAGGAGTCCTTGACGCCCAGGATACGGCCGTCGCGCGTGAGGGCGATCTCGGCGTCGTGGATCTGGCCGCGTTCCTGGGTGGTGGCGGTGAAGTTCTCGAAGCGGTCTTCGATCCACTTGACGGGCCGGTCGAGCTGAAGGGCGAGCCAGGGGATCAGCACCTCTTCCGGATAGAACATCATGATCTTGGGGCCGAAGCCGCCGCCGATGAACGGCGTCACCAGCCGCACCTGGTGCTCGGAGAGGCCGAGCATGGCCGCGAGGCCGTTGCGCACGGGGATGGGCGCCTGGGTGGTGTCCCACACGATGAGCCGCTGAGCGCGGGAGTCCCACTGGGCGACCACGCCGCGGTTCTCGATGGCCGCCGCCGCGCCGCGGTCGTAGAGGAAGCGCCGGCGGATCACCACGTCAGCCTGCGCCTTGGCCGCCTCGTAGTCTCCCTTCTTCTGCGGCACGTACGCGGCCATGTTCGAATCCAGGTCCTCGTGGATCAAGGCGGCGCTGGGCGCCAGGGCCTGTTCGAGGTCTACGACGGCCGGCAGCGGGTCGTAGTCCACCTCGATGTCCACCAGAGCGTCCTCGGCAACATAGCGGGAGACGGCCACGACGAGAGCGATGGGCTCGCCAAGATGGCGCACCTTGCCTTTGGCGAGGGGGACTTGGGTGCGCTGGTGGAAGACCATGCCTTCGACCGGCGGCGGCGGCACGAGTAGGGGGCCGGGCTGCCAGTAGTCCCCAAGGTCCTCGGCGGTGTAGACGGCGATCACCCCCTCGTGCTGCCGTGCCCGGGAGACGTTAACGCTGAGGAGACGCGCGTGGGCGTGGGGACTGCGCAGGAAGGCGACGTGCGCCATGTCCGGCAGCTCGAGGTCGTCGATGAACAGTGCCCGTCCCGTGAGCAGGCGGGGGTCTTCGTTGCGCTTGGTCCGCGTCCCGATCGTCTGCGTACCGATCATTTTTCCTCCACGAAGGCCACGATCCGTGCGAACGCCGCTTCGCCACCGCGGAAGCGGAAGGGGAAGCAGCCGAGCCAGACCCTCTGGTCGAGCACCTCGTCGATCTGCCCGCCCACGTTTTCCGCGTGGAAGACGCCGTGCGGGAAGAGCTTGACGTGCATGCACTGGTAGTCCTCGGGCCAGGGGAAGGCCTCGTCGAGCGACATGCCGATGGCGGCTTCGACTTGCGGGATCAGGTCCGGCCGCGCTTTTCGCACGTTGGTGTTCCAGGGGTGGTCGGCGGCAATGCAGTCCACCGCCAGCCAGCGGATGCCGCGGTCGAGCACCCAGTCGACGAAGAGGCTGCGGGGGCCGGGGTGCTTCAGGAAGGCGCGCGGCAGGTCGGCTTGTTCCTGATTGTGGACCTTGTACCAGTCCTCATTATAAAAATGGTGGTAGCCGGTGTGGATCGCCAGGATGTCGCCCCGCTCGATCGTGATGCCGGTCTTGCGTTCCCACTCCTCAAAGTGCTCGGGACCGTAGATCTGGTAGTCGCCGATGCCGAATTGCGAGAGGTCCACGATGCACGCCGGGCCGACCAGCTTGTCGATCGGAATGCCCGCGATGTCCGGCCCCGGATCGTAGAAGTGGATGGGCGAATCGAGATGGGTCGCGATGTGATTGGTCGTCGAGAGGTACTGCGCGTTGACGCCCTCGAACGCCAGGCGCTTGACCCACTTCACGGTCGGTCCCTCGTAGAAGGCGAACGAGGGGGAATCGGCGCTGAAGTTCTGCGAGAGGTCGAGGACCTTCACCTTGCTCAGATCGTAGGGGACGTACACGGGCTCCTCCTCCTTTCAGATCGCGATTCAGATCAGATCGAATACTGCTCCGCGAAGGCCACCAGGGCGGCCTCGAAGACTTCCATGGGCGGCCGCACCAGCCCCGCGCCCACTTGGCCGACGCCGGCCTGGCGGTGGGCGATGCCGGTGTTGACGCGCGGTGTGATCCCGAGCTCGACGACCTTGCGCAGGTCGATCCCCACGGGCGTGCCGCGGAAGCCGAGGGTGGGGATGGTGAGCTGGCCATGCTCGGCGGCCGTGATCTCGTACATTTCGAGCGTGGCGTTGACGGCGTCCTTCGGCGTGCCGCCGATGAAGGTAACGATGGCGGGCGCCGCCGCCATGGCGAAGGCGCCGATCCCCGCGGTCTCGGTGATGGTGCTGTCGCCGATGTCCGGATTGGCGTCCGCGCTCGAAAAGCCGGGGAAGTAGAGGCCGTCCGGCACCTGGGCGGGGGCGGTGAACCAGCGATCACCCAAGCCGCTCACGCGGATGCCGAAATCCGTTCCATTGCGCGCCATGGTGGAGACGATCGTGCTCCCTTCGATGCCGTGGGCGGCGTCGGCCATGGCCTTGCAGGCCGCCATCACGGGGTTGAGCACCGAGAGCGGGTTGTCGCCGAGGAATTGCAGGATCTCCGCTTGGAGGGATTTCTCGGGCGAGACGTTGGCGATGGCTGGGGCCAGGAGCTTCAGGAAGAGGAGGGAGCCCGCCTTGTTGCGGTTGTGCCCCTCGTCGCCCATGTGCAGAGCTTCGGCGATCAATGCCCGGAGATCGATCCCGCCCAGCAACTCGACGGCGTTGCGCAGGACGGCCGCGAACCGCCCGTTCATCCAGCGGAGCTTGTCGAGCACCTCGTTGCTGAAGGCGCCGTAGCGGAGGACTTTGCCGTACCCTTCGTTCAGATTTGAGAACGTTCGGTGGCCGTGGGTTTCGTCTTCCACCACGTAGACCTGCATGGAAGAGGAGATAACGCCAGCCATGGGTCCCACGGCGCCGTGGTGGTGGCAGGGCCCGAAGGCGATCTCACCTTTTTCGACGAGCGACACGGCTCCGGCTTCGTCGCGGGCGAGGCCTTCGAAAATCAGGGCTCCGATGACGGCGCCGCGCAGCGGTCCGGACATCCGCTCCCACTCGATGGGAGGCCCGGCGTGGAGCAGGAGGCGGTCGCGCATCCCGGGGATGACGTCCCCCGCACGGGCGAGCCCCTTGAGGATGGGCCGGGCGGCGGTCATGCGCTCGACGGCGGTGCGGTTGGCCTGATCGATGTTCATTTCATTCTTGAGAGGATGGCGGCCAGCTTCTCGTTGCCTCCCGCCGGAGGGCGCCAGTCCACGTGGACGGCCGGGACTCCCTGGCCGGCAAGGCTATGGTAGAAGGATTCCAATCCCACGTTGACCACGGCCAGGGGAGGCCGGAGCGCTTCCAGGGTCACGGGATTTTCGATTTTTTCCCCTGCCGTCCCGAGCCGTTGCCAGGCGAGCTCCACCATCTCGTCCACGGTGTGGCAGACGCGGGCGCCGGCACGCTCCAGCGTGGCAATTTGCTCAGAAAGATTTTGCGGATCTTCGTCCGTTCCAATGACGACCGCAAAAAGAGCCAGATCAGACCGATCGGACAGGATAGGTCCGATCACGGACGACAGATCTCCCGCTGGATCGGCGTGAGCGCCTTCGCCCAGGACGACGTCGAGGAGGATCGTTTTCACCTCGGGATCGGCTGCTTCCTGGCGCAACCGGCGCAGCCGCAGATCCTGATCGATCATGGGGTGGAGGCGGCCGACGGTGAATTCGTCCGCTCCCAGGTCCAGAATCGTGTGGCCCTGGCTGCGGGGTGGATTCCAATGGACGGCGGGGAGGACGGCGGAAAGGCCCTGGTGGGCTTCGTACGCCAGGGTCCCGCCCGAGAAGAGGCCACGAAGAAAGCCGCCCTGCGCTGTCCCTGGATTGCCTTCAACTCCGCTTTCCAGCCGCACGGCCAGCTCGGCCGTCTCGCTCAGGCTGGCCGCGAGGTGGAGGTTGCCGAGCTTGCGGAGGGACAGGGGGGCGCCGAGGAAATCCACCACGACCGGTTTCCCGGTGGCTTGCGCGGCCGACAGGACGCGAGCCGCCACGGCCGGCGCGGGGGGCTTCGAGATCAGGACGATCACCCGCGTCTCCGGATCGCGCCCGAGCAGGTCGAGCCCCTGGAGCGCTGTGATCCCGCCGACGTCTTCGGAGAGGTCGCGTCCGCCGGTGCCGATCGCCTGCGAGATCCCGGACCCCAGGGTGTGGACGTGGCTCATGACGGCCTGGAGTCCGGTGCCCGAAGCCGCCACGAGGCCGATCGGCCCCCGTCGGACCCGGTTGGCAAAGGCCAATCCCACTCCGCTGATCACCGCCGTCCCGCAGTCCGGCCCCATAACCAGCAGGCCGCGCGCGAGCGCCTTCCGCTTCAGGGCAGCCTCGTCGGCCAGGGAGACGTTGTCGCTGTAGAGGAAGACGTTACGGTCTGAATCGAGCGCTTCCCGGGCCACTCCGGCGGCATGGCGTCCCGGCACGGAGACCAGCACCCAGCGCGCCTCCGGCAGGAGCTTCAGGGCGGACGAGAGGCTGCGGGGCCGGAAATCCTGCTCCCCTCCGGCACGGCGGACCTGCAGGAGGGCGTCGACCCGCGCCAAGGCCTCGCCCGCCGCGGTCTCGCTCTCGGCCTTGACGGCGATCAGCAGGTCGTGGGGACCAGCCTCGACGTCTGGTGTTAGTCCGCTCGCTTCCAGGACGTCCCGGTTGGCCGGCGTGGCCATGACCACCCCGGCGTCGAGAATCCCCGGCAGTCCGGTCAGAGCCCGCTGGAGCTGCATCAGAACGACCGAGTCGTAGTAGGCGCCGGGGCGGACGGCGGAGCGTACGAGGGAAGGCACGCTCATGACCACACCACGCGTTCCAGGTCGACGGCGAAGAGAAGCAGCTCCTCATCGTCTCCCAGGCTACCGGTCACCTGGAGCCCCATGGGCAGTCCGGCGGCGTTGCGCCCTGCGGGGAGGCAGATCGCGGGCAGCATGGCGTGGGTCCAGGGCAGGTTCATCACCGGATCGCCCGTGGCGTCGAGCCCGCGCGGGGCCGGTCCCTGGGCGGGCGGCGAGATCCAGAGGTCGAACCGGTAGTCGTCCATCCGCCGGGTGAGGGTGTCCAGGAGCAGGTCGCGGCCCTTGCGGTCTTCTTTAAGCTGGGCGTCCGTGATCGCCCTCCCCCGGCGGATCAGCTCGGCCGTCTGTGGGGCGTAGAGGTCTTCATAGCGGGGGAACCAGTCCGCGTGGACCCGCGCCGCCTCGGCAGCCACGATCCGGTGGTGCCGCTGGGCGACCTCCTCGAAGTCGGCCATCGTGGGCACGATGGCGATCTCGTACCCCGCGCCGGTCAGCCGGTCGCAGACCGACCAGAAATGGTCCTGGGCCTCGGCGGAAGCGCGCTCCAGGTAGGGACCCTCCGGCACGCCCAGACGCGGCCTGCGCTCCGGCTCGTCGGACCGCCACTCGGAGCAGAGAACGCTTGCCACGGCGCGGGCCGCCCCGGCGTCCTGGGTGAAGAAGCCCACGTGGTCGAGGGAGGGGGCGAGGGGGATTACGCCGTCCACCGGTACCCGCCCATAGGTGGGCTTGAAGCCGACCACCCCGCAGTAGGCGGCCGGGCGGACGATGGAGCCGATCGTCTGTGTGCCGAGCGCCAGGGGGCAGAGGCCGGCGGCGACGGCTGCGGCCGAGCCGCTGCTCGATCCACCCGGCGTATGCTCCGGGTTGCGCGGGTTGCGGGTCGGGCCGGGAGCGAAGTAGGCAAATTCGGTAGAGACGGTCTTGCCCAGGATCAGGGCGCCGGCTTTGCGGAGCGCCGTCACGCTCGACGCTTCGGGACCCTTGAAGAGCTCGGGTGGAAGGCGACTGCCGGCGCGGGTTTCGAAGCCGTCCACGCGGAAGATGTCCTTGACGCCTACGGGGACGCCGAAGAGAGGCGGCCGCTTTTCAGGGTTGGGCCAGCGGGTATTGAGGGCTTCTTCTTCGCGGCGCAGGCGCTCGAACCGCCCGTCTTCGGGCAGGAAGGCCTGCACTTCGGGCTCCCGCTCGGCGAAGCGGGCCGCGAGGCGGTCAAGCTTGCTCATTCCGCCTTTGTGCGGCCAGCTTCACCGCGTCCACGATGTGCTGATATCCGGTGCAGCGGCAGAGGTTGCCGGAGAGGGCATGGCGGATCTCCTCCTCGGAAGGATCGGGGTTCTCCTCCAGGAAGGGGACCAGGGTCATCAGGAAGCCGGGCGTGCAGAAGCCGCACTGGAGACCGTGGCACTCCCAGAAGGCCTGCTGGAGAGGGTGGAGCTGGTCTGGCCCCGGGGACAGGCCCTCGACGGTGGTGAGGGCATGGCCGTCCGCCTGCACGGCGAGCAGGATGCAGGAGCGCACCGGCTCGCCGTCGAAGAGCACCGTGCAGGCGCCGCACACCCCGTGCTCGCAGCCGACGTGGGTGCCGGTCAGTCCCAGATCATGGCGCAGGAAGTCGGAGAGCAGCAGGCGCGGCTCGATCTCGCGATCGTACGCGCGGCCGTTGACGGTGATGGAGATCCTGTACAGACCGTTCATGCCGAAGCCCCCTGTGCCCGCTGAAGGGCTCGCCTCAAAGCCCGGCCGGTGAGAACACGGGCCAGATGGCGCTTGAACTCTGCCGTGGCGTGGACGTCTCCCGCCGGGTCCATCTCGTCACGAGACGCCTTGTCCGCCGCCGCGGCGATTATTTCTGGGGAGATTGCTGGGGAGATCTCCTGGCCGGCCAGCAGCCGAGCCGCCTCGCGGGCCTCGACCGGACGGTCGCCGACGCTCAGGTAGACCAGCCGGGCCTCGCGGCACCGGCCGGAGTCGTCGAGCGTCACCAGGGCCGCGATGCCCACTTGGGCGTAGTCGCCATGGCGGCGGGCGATCTCCAGGAAGGCCCAGCCCGTGCGGGGAGGAAGCGGCGGAATCGCCACCTCCGTGAGGATCTCGTCCAGTTCTAGGGCGGTCGTGAACAGGCCGCCGAAGAAATCGCGGGCGTCCACCCATCGGTCGCCGCCCGCCTTCTGGAGACGGAAGCGGGCGTTGAGGGCCACGGAGACGGCGGGCAGCTCGGCGGCCGGATCGGCGTGGGCCAGGCTGCCGCCGATCGTGCCCCGGTTGCGGATCTGGGGGTGGGCGATCGAGGGCATGGCCTCGTGGAGGAGCGGAGCGATCTCGGCCACCTGAGCGTCCCGTTCGAGCCGGCGCTGGCGCGTCAGGGCGCCGATCCTCAGGCCGCCATCCTCACTGCTCCGGATGAAGTCGAGGTCCGTCAGCTTGTTGATATCCACGAGGAGCGCCGGCTCGGCCAGGCGGAAGTTCATCACGGGGATCAGGCTCTGCCCACCGGCCAGCAGCTTGGCTTCTCCGCCACGGCGGGCGAGGAGGTCGAGGGTGGCTTCGAGCGAGCCGGGCGCCTGATACTCGAACGGAGCGGGCTTCATCGGCGGGCGTCCCCCTTCCGAAGGTTTGACCCGCGGATTCTAACCCGCGCGGGCGGTGGTACTCTCGCTTCCGGCACGAACCCGGATCATGGATTACGTCGGCGAGAGCATCGGAGCCATCCGTATCGAGTCCCGTCTCGGCCAGGGAGGGATGGGCGAGGTCTACCTCGGCTACGACCCGCGCCTGGAGCGCCGGGTAGCGGTCAAGACGATCCGCCCGGAGAAGCGCCTCTCACCGCAGCTCAAGGCGCGCTTCCTGCGCGAGGCCCGGCTGCTGTCGAAGCTCGGCCACCCTTCGATCTGCCAGGTCTATGACCTGATCGAGGCTCCCGAGGCCGACTTCCTGATCCTGGAGTACGTCCAGGGGACCACCCTGCGCCGACTGGAGGAAACGGGAAGTCTCTCCTTCGAGCGCAAGCTTCGCCTGGCCGGGAAGATCGCGGCCGCGCTGGCCGTGGCCCATCGCGAGAAGATTGTCCACCGCGATCTCAAGGCGGACAATGTCATGGTGACTCCCGAGGACGAGGTCAAGGTGCTCGACTTTGGCGTGGCCCGCTCGCTTTCCGATCCCCTGGTGCAGCTCATCCCGCCGCCTCCTCTGCCCGATCTGTTCGATCCTTTCGGGACCGAGGAGGAGGAGGACACCCACGAGCTCACGCCGCAATCCGGCGCGGGCACCGTCTGGGTCGACGGGTCGACACGGTTGACCCGCGCAGGTACGGTGATGGGCACCCCCGAGGCCATGAGCCCGGAGCAGGCTTCCGGTGAGCACGTGACTGAGGCGAGCGATCTCTACTCCTTCGGCATCCTCCTCCAGGAGCTCTTCACCGGCCTGCCCGCCTACGAGGTCCGGGGCGGCCGCAACCCCCATGAGCTGCTGCGCTTGGTAATGCGTGCCGAGACGCGGCCGGTCGAGGGGCTCGATCCCGACCTCACCCGGCTGATCCAGGATCTGGAGAGCCTCGATCCCCGCCGCCGGCCCACGGCCGAAGAGACGGCGGATCGGCTGCGCTGGATCCTCGACAAGCCTCAACGCCAACGCCGCCAGCGTCTGCGCCTGGCCGCGGTCGCGGCGGCCTTCGCGTTCCTCCTGGCCGTCCTGGCCATGGTCTCCTGGCTCGCCATACGGGCGGAGCGGGCGAGGCGGGAGGCGGACCAGCGCCGGGGCCAGGCCGAGTCGCTGATCGGCTTCATGCTCGGCGACCTGCGGACGAAGCTGGAAGCGGTCAACCGGCTGGACATCCTCGACGTGGTGGGCGACCGCTCGCTCGCCTACTTCGACGGCGTACAGGAGAGCCAGCTCACGGATGACGAACTGGCCCACCGTGTCAATGCGATCGTGCAGATCGGTGAGGTGCGTTACGCGCAGGGGAACCTGCCCGCTGCCATGGTGGCCTTCCGGAAAGCCCGGGGCCTTGCCGCCAGCCTCGTAGCGAGAGATCCGTCCAACGAGAAGTGGCAGGGGGGGTTCCTCAGCGCCGACAGTTGGACCGGCCAGATCCTCCTGGAGCAGGGCAAGCCGGTCGAGGCGCTGCCCGTCTGGCGGGAAAACCTGCGGCTCACCGAGGAGCAGCTCCGCCTTCATCCCCGCAGCCTGGGTTGGTTGCGAACGGTGGCCACGGCGCACCACAACGTCGGCACTCTCCTCGAAAATCAGGGGGACCTTGCCGGCGCTCTGAAGTCCTACCGCGCCAGCATCGCCCTGGAGCGACAACTCGCCGCCGATCCAGGGAACCTGGAGGTCCAGGCGGAGATCGCGGGAAACCTTGCCTTCGTCAGCAACTGCCTGGAGCGCCAAGGCGACCTCGCGGGAGCCTTGAAGGAGCGGCGCGAATACGTGGCGATCCAGGAGCGGCTCGCGGAGAAAGCGCCAAACGACCCGGACCGGCGGTTCGACCGCGCCGTGGCCCGCGGCTTCCTGGCGGGTCTCCTGGCCGTGCTCGGCAACCACGAGGCGGCACGGGACCTTTATAAGAACGGCCTTGTGGATGTGGAAGATCTGGCGGTGCACGACCCAGGGAACGCTACCTGGCAGCGCTGGCTGGCGGCCTTCCACAGCGCCGTGGGCGCGCTCCACACCACGGATGGCAATCCCACGTCGGCGCTCCAGCCGCTTCTCAAGGCATGCCGGACCTTGGAGCCTCTGGTCGCCAAGGATCCGTCGGTGGCTGACTGGCGCCTCCAACTCGGCGTCTGCCGCAGCCGCATGGCCGCCGCCCTTGAAGGGCTGGACCCGGCCCAGGCGCGGAGAGAGGCCCGGGCTGCCTTCACAATCCTCGCTCCGCTGCTCGAAAGCCAGCCGGACGAGCCGACCCGGGGCGTGATCGCCGACGCCGAGGTCACCCGGGGCCGCATCGAGGCCGCTCTCGGCGCCTCGGAAGAGGCCCGGAAGGCGTGGGAGCGGGCGCTCGCCATCCTGGCCCCCCTGCCCCGGCCGCTCAACCACTGGAAGGTGCTCGCTCCCTGGACCGAGGCCACCTTCCGGCTTGGCTATGTCGAGGAAGCTCGGTCCGCCGCCCAGCACCTGGAGCGGATGGGATACCGGGCTTTGAAAGAAAAAGGCCTGTTTCTTTCAAAGCCTCTCCGATTGCTCTCCTACGTGACGAGGACCTGCTGAGCGAGGTGACCGGCCGGAGTTGGGGACGAATCTATCTCGCCCGCCCGATCCTCCAGGCGATCGAGAACGGCGCCTGACCTCTGCTCTTCGGCCATGCGGAAGGTCTCTAGGGCGAGGCTGATGACCTCCTGTCCCGCGACCTTGATCGAGCCCAGGTGACCGGCGCCAGGGATGATCCGATGGCTCCGATGATGGGCTCCGGCGTGACCGGCCAGGGCGAGGGTGTCTGCCGGGCGGGCTCCCTGGTCGAGATCGCCGCTCACGTAGGTGACGGCCCCCAGGGACATCGAGACGGCGTGGCGGCGGATGTCCAGGAACCGGTAGGCGGGCCGGAAAGCGTTGCGGAAGAAGAGGTAGAACGGACGCCCCCAAGGTGACGTACGCCACGCCCACTCCAGGAGATGGGGCGCCACGTCCTCGAACATGGCCCCGGAGACCAGGCTCGTCCGGCTGAGCACCGGATGGGCCCAGTATCCTCCGGCGCTGACACCCCAAACGTGGAGAGGGAGGTCGCCCGTCCACTGGCGCAGGAACCGGAGGCCCGCCTCCACGTTCCAGTCGAAAAATCCGGACGGGGGACCGCTCCCGCCGAAACCAGCGAAGTCGAGGGTCAGGACGTGGTAACCGGCAGCCCGCAGCGCCTCGATCCGGCCGCGCAGATGGAAGTAGGCCCGGCCCCAGACGAGCCAGGGGTGGAGCAGGAGGACGGCGCCCCGGGGACTCCGGAGACCCTGAAGATGATCCGGAGCGGGAAACCAGGTCGCCGTCAGGTCGCCACGCCCCTTCCGCCGAGGCACGGTGACCTCTTCGAAAGGCGCCAGACGCTCTGGAGTCTCGGGCTGCTCGATCCGCGGCAACCTCGGCGAAAGAGCCAGGAACAGGCCCATGGCGAGCCGCTCCAGCCCTTCTGCCGGCCGCGGAGGGGCCGGCCAGTTGGACACGTGCAATCCCCTCCCTTGCCTGGAGCGAACGACAGGCTCGCTCTCAGGGAGAGTTAGGCTCGGGAGGGGATGCGGGCGTTACGCCGGGGCTAGACTCCGATCGTAAACGCTAGCGTCAGCAACGTCTGCTGCTCCATCGTGTGGGCCTTGGCCGAGCCCGTGGAGGGGCTGCCCGAGGCCGAGCGCTTGACGGAGCGGATGGGCCGGCGCAACAGACGCTCAATCCGCGGCTGGACGAAGAAAAGGGCGCCCATGTTGGCCGGCTCCTCCTGCAGCCAGACGACGTCGCGAACGTTGGGGTGGCGCTCCATCTCGGCCGCGATCTCTTTCTCCGGGAATGGATAAAGCTGGTCGAGGAAGACGACCGCCGTCACGGTGTCCTGCCTCTTCTCGCGCTCGCGCTTGAGCTCGTGGCCGATCTTGCCGGTGCAGAAGATCACCCGCTGAGCGTCCTGGACACTGGAGTCCGGGATCACCTTCAGGAAGCTGTCGCGCGCCAGGTCGTCCACGGTCGAGGAGGACTCCTTGCTGCGCAGCATGCTCTTGGGGGTCATCACGACGAGCGGCTTGCGCCAGGGCGAGAGGGCCTGCCGGCGCAGCATGTGGAAGTACTGCGCCGCCGTCGAGGGCTGGCAGACCTGGATGTTGTCTTCGGCGCAGAGCTGAAGGTAGCGCTCCAGCCGGGCGCTCGAATGCTCCGGACCCTGCCCCTCGTAGCCGTGGGGGAGAAGCATGACGACGCCCGAGAGCAGACCCCACTTGTCCTCGCCGGCCGTGACGAACTGGTCGATGATGATCTGCGCGCCGTTCGCGAAGTCGCCGAACTGCGCCTCCCAGCACACCAGCGTCTCGGGGAAGTCGCGGCTGAAGCCGTACTCGAAGCCCAGGACGGCGGCCTCGGAGAGCATGGAATCGTAGACCTCGAAGCGGGCCTGGTCCGGGGCGACGTGCTGGAGCGGCATGTGCTCGTTGCCGTTCTCGACGTCGATGAGCACCGAGTGGCGCTGGTTGAAGGTGCCGCGCCGGCAGTCCTGACCCGAGAGGCGCACGGGGGTACCGGCCTTGGCGAGCGAGGCGAAGGCGAGCGCCTCGGCCATGCCGTAGTCGATCGGCCGCTTGCCGTTGCCCATCTCCGCCCGCTGGGCCAGCAGAGCCTGGATCTTCTTGTGGACGTTGAAGCCTTCGGGTGCCGTGGTGAGCGGCCCCGTGAGCGCCGCGATCTCTTCCGGCGGCAGGCCCGTCTTCACCTCATGGCTGGGAAGCCAGCGGCCACCCTGGTAGCGGTCCCAGTAGGCAGGCAGGGTACGCAGGGTGGGCTTCTTCTCGATCGTGGCCGCTTCCTTGTGGGCAGCGTCGAGCTCGGCGCGAATGGCCTCCTCCCGGCGCCTGGCCTCTTCCTCAGACAGGCCGATGGCCTGGGAGTAGAGGCGCCAGAGCGGCGGATGGACCTGGATCTTCTTGTAGAGCAGCGGCTGGGTGATCGTGGGGTCGTCCACCTCGCTGTGGCCGTGCCGGCGGAAGCCGATCAGGTCCACCACCACGTCGCTCTTGAACTTGTAGCGGTAGTCGACGGCCATCTGCGCCACCCGCGCCACGGCGTCTGGGTCCTCCCCGTTGACGTGGAAGATGGGTACCGGCAGCCGCCGCGCCACGTCCGAGGCGAAGCGTGAAGAGTGGAGCGCCTTGGGCTCGGTCGTGAAGCCGATCAGGTTGTTGACGATCACATGCACCGTGCCGCCCACCCGGTAGCCGTGGAGCTCCGCGAAGTTCAGCGTCTCGGCGAGGATGCCCTGGCCGGCGAAGGCGGCGTCGCCGTGGAGGACGATGGGGAAGACCTGCTCATGGGCCTTCTCGTCCCCCAGCCGCACCTGTTTGGCCCGCACGCGGCCTACGGCCACGGGATCGACGGCCTCCAGGTGGCTCGGGTTCGAAACCAGGTGGATGTTAACGGTATGGCCGTTCGCCGCTTCGTGGTCCCCCGTGGCGCCCATGTGGTACTTGACGTCGCCGCCGCCCAGGATGCTACGCGGATCAACATCCTCGAAGCCGGCGAGGATCTCCGCGGCCCCACGGCCTACGGTGTGGACCATCACGTTCAACCGGCCGCGGTGGCTCATGGCGAGCACCACCTGGCTGGTCTTGTGAGCCGCGGCGGTCTCGAGCATCTGGTCCAAGCACGGCAGGAGGGCCTCGACGCCCTCAATCGAGAACCGCTTGGTGCCCAGATAGCGGGACTGGAGGAACTGCTCGAAGGTCTCGGCCCTAGTGAGGAGCTCCAGAATACGGTCCCGGTTGAAGCTCGGCGATTCGGCCTCCATGCGTTCCTGGATCCAGCGCCGGCGCTCGGCGTCCTGGATGTGCATGAACTCGACGCCGATGGTGCCGCAGTAGTACCGGCGGGCGTACTCCTCGGTCGCCGGGTCGCAGTCTTCGAGCCCGGGCTGCTTCTCGGGCTCAATCCGGTTCATGGGGTCGAGGTCCGCCAGCAGGAAGCCCAGCCGGCGGTAGGCGTTCAAAGTCTTCTCGTCCAGAGCGGCGGGGCGCTCGGGCGTGACTGTAGCGGTCGGGGTGAGGGTGGTAGTCATAACAGTCTGAGGATAGCGCATGTAGCAAGAGGGTAAAGGAGCAGATGCTACACTTATAGGGCAAAGCCATGCACCAGGAGGATTCATGGCATCGAAGGCTTTCCCCAGGACCGTGACCGCTGTTCTTCTATTGGCCATCGCTCTGCCGGTGCTGGCCGGCAGTCCCCCCAGCGCCTACGCGTGGCGCGCCGCTCTGAAAGAGGTCGATCAGAAGCTCCGGGCGCAGCAATGGGAAGCGGCCGGGAAGCAGGCCCGCAAGGTGGCCAGGATGATCGTCGAAGGAGCGGGCACCGGTGAGGGGGCCTCCTATAGCCTGGCGGTCGTCTCGGCGTTTCAGGCCATCGCCGAAGCGGGCCAGGGACATGAGGACCTGGCGGACTGGTAT
>CAXTNS010000034.1:0-6953 GCA_964245465.1 uncultured Thermoanaerobaculia bacterium | reverse complement strand
ACTGGTATTGGGCCACGGCGCTCAACCTCTTCCCCGACATCGCCAAGACCGACCTCAAACCGTACGGCGCTACGGCGGCCGCCCTCAGGACGCGGCAGGTGCGGTTCACGGACGCCGACTCGCGGAAGCCGGCCGGGCCGGAGGCAGGCACCGCGCCCATGGGAAAGCCCGAGGGAGACGTCCAGCCGCCCAAGATCCTCCGGCAGGTCAGGCCCGAGTTTCCCGAGGAGCTCCGCCGGATGGGGGTCGCCGGAGACGTCCAGGTGGAGACCATCATTGGGGAAGACGGCGTGCCGCGCCACCCTCTCGTCCTGACGCTGGGTGACAAAATGCCCGCCATGAAGTACGTGGTCCTGGACAGCCTGCGGGAGTGGCGCTTCGAGCCGGGGCTCCTCGAAGGCAAGCCCGTCAAGGTGTATTACGTGCTCACGGTCAACTTCGGCTACAGGGGCTGAGGCGCGGCCTGACCCGGTTCCGGAGAACACTCACTGCACCAGACCGCGCCGGAGGATCAAATCCCTACTGGCAGGCAAACGTCGTGGAGTCCTGGATCAGGCGGAACGCCTGGCCCAGCGGGCTCGTGTAGGTCCGTGTCCTACCGGTCAGGGTGTCCTTCACGGTCAGGTCCACGCGCACGCTGGTCAGGCCGCTCGCGAAGACGATGTAGTGGTTGTTTTGGCTGCAGCGGTTCAGGATCTTCACGGTCAGCTCCACATTGCCCGGCTCGTTGAGGGCGAAGTAGAAGACGCCGCTCTCATCCGCCAGACCCGTGGCCCGGGCGGTACCCCCGCCGTTGCGCCTCTGCCAGGTGGCCGTCACCTGGAACCGTCCGCCGGCGAGGCACAGGGAGGTGGCGCCCGGCACGCAGACGGTGGACACCTCGAAGGCGCCGATGTCGCAACGGGTCCCCCCCGGCCGCGCAACACCCCGCTGATCCGTCGCTTCGCAGGCGTCCCCAGTGCCCACGGCGGCCGGGCTACCGGTGTTGAGGGCCGGGCTGTTGGTCAGGAGCGTATGGGTGGGGGTCGGGCCGCCGTTGAACCCCAGGGCGCCGAGCAGAGGGTTGATGGGAGCCACCTGCGTTCCCACCAGGTCGCCCTTGGCGGCCGCGGGGCCGTTGCAGCGGGTGACGTTGCCGATCAGGATGTAATTGGTATCGAGCGAGCCCGAGCAGTCCGGTCCGGCGGAAGCGGTGTTGCCGGCGATGATGGAGTTCGTGACCCGCGGAGCGAAACCGATGAAGGCCGCGTTCTCCGCGTAGATGCCGCCGCCCTCCATGGCCGCGTTGTTGCCGGTGACCGTGACGTTGTTCAGGAACGCCCGGGAGTCGGCGAACACATAGAGGCCGCCGCCGAAGTCGTTCACTGACCGGTTCCCGGAAATCGTGACGTTGTCGAGCCTCACGATCCCACCGATGGAGATGGCACCCCCGCCGCCTGTGGCGGAGTTGCTCGAAAACGTGCTATCGGTCACGGTGAGGGTGGATGCGTCGCCGTCCGTCAGGATGGCGCCCCCGAAACCAGCGCCCGGCGTGCCCGCGACGGTGGAATTCCCCTCGATCACGCTGCGGGCGATCGTCAGGGCCCCTTCGTTGCGGATGGCGCCGCCCGCTCCCGTGGACCGGCCGTTGTACAGGGTTACGTCGCGGATCTCCACCGTGATGCCGCCCGGAATCTGGAAGATGCGGTCGAGCCCGCCTCCGTTGATGCCGGTGCGGCTCGCGCCTTGGCCGATCAGCACCAGGTCGTCCGTAAGGTTGAGGTCGCCCGCGGCCGCCGCGGTCTCATTGCCCACGCGCGACAGGACGTAGATGCCCTGCCTCAGCAGGATCACGTCCTCGCCCTCCCGGGCGTTGGCCGCGATCACGGCCTCCCGCAGCGAGCAGTCGGCGTCACAGGCACCGTCCGCCGAGTCGGTCAACTTGGTGGGGGTGTAGACCGCCGCGCCCGCGGCGAATGCGGTCAGCGCCGACAGGGCGAGAGCCGCGCAGAAGGTAGGCTGAAAACTGCTTTTCATATCGATCTCCTTCAGATCATCCTCGATGACGGTTTGGATTTCCTTGGCGCGGATCCCGGGATCCCCGTTTTGGAACATTGCATTTCAGACGCCGAGGCTCGAGCAGCGCTTCTCGATGCGTTTCTGACATTTTCTACGGCGCTGGAGGAAGGGGCGTCCATATACCTCTGATACCCGGTGCTACACTGGCCGGCCGGTCCGCCCTGGCGGCCGATTCTGATCTCTGGAGTCTCGAGAAATGACGCGACGATTCGCGCAGCCGTTTTCCATCCTGGCCTTCCTCCTTCTCCTGCCGCAAGGCGTACCCGCGCAGTCCCCGGCGCCCTCTCCCCTGCAGCCCGCTTCCACGGGCGGCGTAACCACCGTCGACCGGGCGCTCGCCCAGCTCTCCACCCACAGGCGGCTGCTGGTGGTGGGCGCCCATCCCGATGATGAAGACACCTCCCTGATCGCCCTGGTCGCCCGCGGCATGGGCGGTGAGGCGGCCTACCTCTCCCTGAGCCGCGGCGAGGGTGGCCAGAACCTGATCGGTCCGGAGCTGGGCGTGGGCCTGGGGCTCATCCGGAGCCGCGAGCTGCTGGCGGCCCGCTCGGTCGACGGCGGGCGCCAGTTCTTCACCCGTGCCTACGACTTCGGCTACACCCGCTCACTCGACGAGACCCTGCGCCTCTGGCCCAAGGACGTGCTGGTGGAAGACGCCGTGCGCGTGATCCGGCGCTTCAAGCCCCAGGTGATCGTCTCCGTCTTCCCCGGCGTGCCCCATCCCAATCACGGCCAGCACCAGGCCGCGGGCGTCACCGCCTACGCCGCCTTCCCCCTGGCCGGCGACCCCCAGGCCCTGCCGCAGCTCCAGGCCGAGGGGCTCTCCCCGTGGACGCCCCAGGCCCTCTACCGCTCGACCCGGTTCGAACCGGACGGCGCCAAGACCACGACCCTGACCCTGTCCCTGAACGGCATCGATCCGCTGGCCGGCAAATCCATCTTCCAACTCGCCATGGCCAGCCGCAGCATGCACCGTTCGCAGGACATGGGGCAGATCCAGCGGCTCGGCCCCCAGGAGTCGCGGGTGGGCTGGGTGAACGGGACCGCCGGCACCCCCGGAAATGAAGGCAAGGACCTGTTCTCGGGGATCGACACCCGCCTCTCCGCCCTGGCCGCCACCGTGGGGGATGCCGGCCGGCGGAAGACGGCCGAGGACCGCCTGTCCGCTGCTCAGGCCGCGGCCGAGCGCGCCCGGACCGGCCTCGTTCCCGGCCGGCTGGGCGAAACCGCGCCCGCCTTCCTGGAGATCCTCCGCAATCTGCGCGAGGCGAGGATCGCGGCGGAAGAGGACCGCCCGGCCCGCGAGCTGATCGACGAGAAGATCGACGTGGCCGAGGCCGGTCTCGCCGCCGCCGCGGGCATCGCCGTGGACGCCACCACGGCCCAGGAAGAGGCCGTGAACGGCGAGACGGTCACCGTCCAGGCGTCGCTCTGGAACAGTGGCGCGCGGCCTGTCTCCGGCGTTTCCGTCACCCTGGAGCCGGCTCCCGAGTGGGGTGGGGAGCCCCTCGCCGGCGAAACCAAGGAGCTGGCGTCCGGTGCCCTGGGCACCTGGGAGGTCAAGCCCACGGTGCCGGCCGCGACACCCGCCACGATTCCCTACTTCCTGAGGAAACCCCTCGCGGGAGGCCTCTACGACTGGTCCGCGGCCACGCCCGCCGAGCGCGGCGAGCCGTTCGGACCACCGCCGCTCACGGCCCGGTTCCGCTTCACTCTCGAAGGCGTACCGGTCGAGCTGGAGCGCGAGGTCGTCTATTTGCGCCGGGACCAGGCCCTCGGCGAGGTCCGCCGGCCGTTTCGCGTGGTGCCCACGGTGGAGGTGGCCACCAGCGACGACCTCCTCGTCTGGCCCGTTCAGAGCCGCGAGCCCCGCCGCCTTCATGTGACCCTCACCTCCCACGCGGCCACGCCCGTCACGGGCCGGCTGGAGGTCACGGGCTGGCCCTCCGTCACTCCCCAGCCGTTCAGCCTCGCGGCCGTGGGCGAGACGGCGGACCTGGAGCTGACGCTCGCACCTCCCAAGGACTTCAAGCCGGGCCGTACCCCCCTGGAGATCGCGGCGGTGCTCGCGGACGGCCAGCGCTTCAGCCTCGCCGTGCCGGAGGTGGACTACCCGCACATCCGCCCCACGCCCCGGCCCGTGCCCGCCCGGGTGGCCGTCCAGGCCACGGACCTGCGCCTGCCTCTCCTCAAGAGGGTCGGCTACGTGCGCGGAGCCTCGGACCGCGTCCCCGAGTTCCTCCGCCAGGCCGGCGTGCCCCTCGAGCTGCTGGGTCCCGAGCAGCTCGAAGCGGGGGATCTCAGCCGTTACGACGCCATCGTGATCGGCAGCCGGGCTTACGAAACCGATCCCGCCCTGGCCCGGGCAAACCACCGCATCCTCGACTACGTGAAGAACGGGGGCCACGTCGTCGTCCAGTACCAGCAGTACCCCTTCATCGAGGGCAAGTTCGCTCCCTTCACCCTGGAGATTGCCCGGCCGCACGACCGCATCACGGACGAGATGGCACCCGCGGCCCTGCTCGATCCCGCAAGCCCCGTCTTCAACACGCCCAACAAGATCGGGCCTGAGGATTGGAACGGCTGGATCCAGGAGCGCGGCCTCTACTTCGCCCACACCTGGGACCCGGCCTACACGCCGCTGCTGTCGATGAAGGATCCCGATACCGAGGATCTCAAGGGTGGCTTGCTGGTGGCGAAGGTCGGCAAGGGGACGTACGTCTACACGGGCCTGGCGTTCTTCCGCCAGCTCCCGGCGGGAGTGCCCGGGGGGTATCGGCTATTCGCGAACCTGCTGGGGCTGAAGTGAGAGGATGAGAACCGGCCGGCGTGAGGTGCGCCGGCCGGTCGCTCCAAGGCGAGACCCCTAGGGGGTGATCGGTCCGCAGACCTTGCACGAGTAGTACCGCTGCCCATCCTCGATGATGCCCCCAGTGCTGGGATTGGGACAGGGACTCGTGATGACGAGAGACCCCAGGCAGGTCTTTGTCGCGCCGCCGCAGTCGTCGAAGGCCTCCTGGTTGACTTGTTGAACCAAGCTGTTGTGCGCGTCCGTGCAGTTCCCGCCGGTACCCCAGTGTATGGTGGTTAAATAGTCATTATTGGTCTCGCACCGGCAAACTCCCCAGGCGGCACGAGGCACCGAGAACCCACCGGCCAGCGCCAACATCACGACGAGCATCGAGCCTGTGAAAAGAGCCAATTTCCTCATCGGACTCTCCTTTCTTGCAGCAGATCCGCTGCTGGACAGGTCAGAGACGGAGATGGACCCTGACCTGAAACAAGCCATCTCTACTATTGAATGTGTTCCATGCAGTATTTTCGTGTCACAAAGCTCCTGATCCTCCCTGACCTGCTCTCAACCGAGATAAACTCCCGCCCGCGCCCTCCACCCCGGGCAGTCCGAACCGAACCATGAAAAAGATCCTCCATTCCCTCCCGGCGCTCGCCCTTCTCCTCCCCTTCGTGGTCAGTTGCGGCGGCGATGGCGGCCGCAAGCCGCTGGTGGTGTACTCGCCTCATGGGCGAGACCTTCTGACCCTGATGGAGAAGAGCTTCGAGGCCAGGAATCCGGACGTGGACGTCCGCTGGCTCGACATGGGCTCGCAGGAGGTCTACGACCGCGTCCGTTCCGAGGCCGCCAATCCGCAGGCTGACGTCTGGTACGGCGGACCGCAGCAGATCTTCGTCCGCGGCGCCGAGGACGGCCTGCTCGCTCCCTATCGCCCCCAGTGGGCCGGCGCCGTCCCGGAGACGAGCCGCGGTCCCCAGGACCTCTACTTCGCCTCCTACCGCACGGCGCCCGTGCTGGTCTACAACACCCAGGCCGTGAAGCGCGAGGAGGCTCCGGCGGATTGGGACGACCTCCTCGATCCCAAATGGAAAGGGAAGATCCTGATCCGCGACCCCCTGGCGAGCGGCACCATGCGCACGCTCTACGGCATGATCCTCGCCCGCTCGGCCCAGGAGACCGGGAATCCCGAGCGGGGATGGGAGTGGCTGCGCCGCTTCGACGTCCAGACCAAGGAGTACGTCCAGAACCCGGCCCTCCTCATGGAGAAGCTCAACCGCCGGGAGGGTCTGATCACCGTCTGGGAGCTCACCGACATGCTCTGGCAGGCCAAGCGCGGCGCCCCTCTGGGCTACCGCTTCGCCGCGAGCGGCGCGCCCGTGATCGACGACTCCCTGGGGCTCGTCAAGGGCGCCCGCCATCCCGAAGAGGCCAAGGCCTTCATCGAGTTCGTGGGGAGCATCGAAGGCCAGGAGCTGGCGGCCCGCGACGCTTTCCGCTTGCCGGCCCGCACCGATATCCCCCCCGAGCGCCTGCCGCGATGGGCTCAGGACGTGCTCAAGGAGCTGAAGCCGGCCGACGTGAATTGGGACCTCATCGCGAAGAACGGCCAGGAGTGGATGGCGACGTGGGACCGCACGGTCAGGAATCAGAGCGCAAAATGAGCCTTGCGCCTGCGGTCCCGTCAGGGACCACCGTCGGTAGCCAGGGATTTCAATCCCTGGCGGGTGGGGGGGACCGGTCATGGCTTTTTTGATCCTCGACCACCTCGACAAAAGCTTCGGCACCCAGGCCGTCCTCCAAGGCCTCTCGCTCGCCGTGGAAAAGGGGGAGATCCTGGCGCTGCTAGGTCCCTCGGGTAGTGGCAAGACCACGGCGCTGCGCCTGATCGCGGGCTTCGAGACGCCGGACCGCGGCCGTCTCCTCGTGGGGGAGGAGGACGTCACGGTCCTGCCTCCCGAGCGGCGCCACTTCGGCATGGTCTTCCAGCACTACGCCCTGTTCCCCCACCTGACCGTGGGCGAGAACGTGGCCTTCGGCCTCGCCTCCCGGGGCAAGGCCGACAAGCAGGAGACGGCGCGCCGCGTGGCCGAGGCTTTAGCCC